>NZ_RIBZ01000007.1:0-10613 GCF_003721215.1 Streptomyces botrytidirepellens | reverse complement strand
CGACGCCGCACACGCCCCACCACCAACCCACGCAACACCGCAGGCACATCACCACCCACAACCCCCGCCACATCAAGGTCCACGGCCACCACCAATGGACGCGGGAGCCGGACCGCAGAATCCAGCAGGGCAAGTCCGCGCTCGGACGACAACGGCCTCATTCCGCGCAGCCGGGTCAGTTCCGTCTGCCCCATGTGCCCGGTCATGGCGCTGGACTGCTCCCACAGCCCCCATGCCACTGAGAGCCCGGGCAGCCCGAGACCGCGGCGGCGGGCGACCAGTGCGTCCACGTACGCGTTCGCCGCCGCGTATCCGGCCTGACCGGCGTTGCCCACCACGCCGGCGGCCGAGGAGAACGTCACGAACATGGTCAGCGGCAGATCCGCCGTCGCCGCGTGCAGATGGGCCGCCACCGTGGCCTTCGCCTGCCACACCCGTGCCACTTGGTGCGGGGTCAGCGAGGTGATCACCGCATCATCCAGCACACCTGCGGCATGGATGACCCCGGTCAGCGGATGCTGCGCATCGATCCCCGCCACCAACTCGGCCACCGCGTCCGCGTCCGTGACATCCACCGGGACGATCCGCACCTGTGCGCCCGCATCGCTGAGCCGGTCGGCCAGTTCCGGCGCGCCCGGGGCCTCGGGGCCCCGGCGGCTCGCCAGCACCAGATGCCTGACCTGCCAGGTGCGTACGAGGTGCTCGGCGACCAGGCCGCCCAGCAGGCCCGTACCGCCGACGATCAGTACGGTCCCGTCGGGGTCGAGAACGCCGAGACCATGGGCGGTGGACTCGTCACGGCTTGCGCGGCGGGCCGGGGTCAGCCGAGGCACCAGCAACTGCCCGGCCCGCATGACCACCTGCGGCTCATCTGCCCGTACGGCACGCGCCACGGCGTCGGCCACGTTGCGAGGGGTCGCCTCGGTGTGGGGATCCGGGTCGGTGTCGAGGAGCACGAACCGGTCCGGGTTCTCGGCCTGCGCACTCCGCAACAGGCCCCATACGGCGGCACCGGCCGGATCCGGGACGTCGTCCTCGGCGTGCGCGACCGCGCCCCGCGTCACCACCGCCAACCGGACATCGGCCAGGCGCGGTTCCGCCAGCCAGCCCTGTGCCCATTGCAATGCGTGGTCGACAGCGGTGAGACCATCGCTCGCACCCGCCGCGGGGTCGTCGTCGGCGGGCTCACCCACCGCGGGGAGATACGCCAAGGCCAGCGTCGGAGCGGCCGTACCGCCGTCCATCGCAGCGATCAGAGCCGCCAGATCCGGGTGGCACACCGCACCACCGGAGTCGTTGATCCGGCCCAACACCACCCAGCCGTCGTCCTGCGTCGTGACCGGCGCGGCAGGCAGGGGCGTCCAGTCGAGCGTGAACAGCCCGCCGGTGTCACGTCCGCCCACGGACCGAAGCTGCTCGGCGTCGGCCGGACGCATGGTGACGGAGTCAACCGTGAGCACGGGGGCACCCCCGGCATCGGCCACGACCAGCCGCAGCCCGCGCTCACCCGCCGCGCTCTCCTGGTGGCGGGTGAGCCGCACACGGACCGTGGTGGCGTCCGTGGCGTGCAGGGATACGCCATTCCAGACGAACGGCAACCACAACTGCTCGGCCTCCGCCGGGTCGGAGTCGGCGGCGAACCGGTCGGCCAGCAGGAGCGGGTGCAGGGCCGCGTCGAGGAGCGCCGGGTGGATACCGAAGCCGTCATGGTCTCCGGCGGCCTCGGGCAACGCCACCTCGGCCAACAGGTCCTGGCCATCGCGCCACGCTGCCCGCAGCCCCTGGAACGACGGGCCGTACGCGTACCCCGCCGCTGCGGCCTGCTCGTAGAATTCCTCGACATCCAGCGGGTTCGCGTTCGCCGGAGGCCATGCGCCGGGCATCTCCTCCGCCCTGTCATCGGCGGACGGCGGGCTCAGCACGCCGTCCGCGTGGCACACCCATCCCGGGTCGCCGCCCGGCTCTGCGGCGCGGTCGGGGCGGGAGTACACCCGTACCTCGCGCCTGTCGTCCTCGGCCGTCTCGCCCACCACGACCTGTACGCGCAACGCCCCCGACTCGGGCAAAACCAGGGGCACCTGAAGCGCCAGCTCCTCGACGCCACCGCAGCCCGCCTCATCGGCCGCCCGCAACGCCCACTCCACCAACGCGGCACCGGGCATCAACACGGCGCCCGCGACGGCGTGCTCGGCCTGCCAGCCACCACGTCCAGCCGAGACCCGGCCGGTCAGCAGCAACCCGCCGTCGGGCAGCCCGACAGCGGCGGGCAGCAAGGCGTGCTCCACGCGCTGCAACCCCGCTGCGGCCACATCGCCCACCCGACCGCCCGCGGCGGCGGCCCAGAACCGCCGCCGCTGAAACGCGTATGTCGGCAGATCCACCGTACGTGGCGTCGGCTCGGCCGGGAACAGAGTCGTCCAGTCCACGGGAACGCCCGCAACGAACGCCTGAGCGAGGGAACGCACCAGCTGGTCCTGACCGCCATGGTCGCGGCGCAGCGTCGGCACGGTCGTCGCATCGATGCTCGCCCGCTCGAAGGTCTCCTGCATGCCGACAGTGAGCACGGGGTGGGTGCTGGCCT
This sequence comes from Streptomyces botrytidirepellens, assembly GCF_003721215.1. Taxonomy (NCBI): domain Bacteria; kingdom Bacillati; phylum Actinomycetota; class Actinomycetes; order Kitasatosporales; family Streptomycetaceae; genus Streptomyces; species Streptomyces botrytidirepellens. The sequence goes on along the minus strand of NZ_RIBZ01000007.1, from coordinate 8,032 downwards.
CGATGAACACCCGGTGCCCATCGGCCAACAGCGCCTCGATCGCATCCGCGAAGCGGACCTGATCCCGCAGGTTGGTCACCCAGTACGCCGTGTCCAGACCGGTGGTGGTGATCCGGCCGCCCGTCACCGTGGAATAGAACGTGATGCCTGTTCCGGAGGTGTCGACCGGGGTCACTCCGTCCAGTACGCGCATCAGCTCGTCGCGGATCTCATCCACCTGGGGGCCGTGCGAGGCGTAGTCCACGTCGATGAGCCGTGCGCGATCACCGTTCTCCTGGCATGCCGCCACCACCGCGGCAACCTGCTCCGGCGGACCCGACACCACCGTGGACGACGGCCCGTTGACCGCCGCCACACCCAGCCCGGCAGCCCGATCAACCAGCCCCGACAGCAGCCGACCAGCCTCCTCTTGGCCCACGCCCAGCGACGCCATCGCACCGCCACCAGCCAGCTTGCGAAGCGCCCTGCTCCGCAAGGCCACCACCTTCGCACCGTCCTCCAACGACAACGCCCCGGACACGACTGCCGCCGCGATCTCACCCTGACTGTGGCCCACCACCGCCGCAGGCTTCACGCCATGCCCCGCCCACACCGCCGCCAGCGACACCATCACCGCCCACAACACCGGCTGCACCACATCCACCCGACCCAGATCCCCCGCGTCTCCGGTGCCGCGCAGAACATCGGTGAGCGACCACTCCACATACGGCGCCAACGCCCGCTCACACTCCGCCACCCGCGCTGCGAACACCGGCGACGCATCAAGCAAACCCGCACCCATCCCCACCCACTGCGAACCCTGCCCCGGAAACACCAACACCGGACCCACGTCACCCGCCGACACCTCAGCACCCGTATCCACCACACCCGGATGCGACTCCCCAGCCGCCAATGCCTCGACCGCCGCGGCCAACTCCGCCCGGTCCCCACCCACCACCACCGCACGATGCTCGAACACCGACCGCGTCGTCACCAACGACCACCCGACATCCACCGGCATCAGCCCAGGGTCCTCAGCCAGACGCGCCGCCAACGCGCCCGCCTGGCCCCGCAGCGCCCCCGCGTTCCGCCCCGACACCACCCACGGCACCACACCGCCACGCTCGGGCACCGGCTCCGCCTCGGGCACGTCCGGGGCCTGCTCCACGATCACGTGCGCATTGGTTCCGCTGATTCCGAAGGACGACACTCCTGCCCGCCGCGGCCGGTCGCCGCGCGGCCACGCCACCGGCTCGGTCAGCAGTCGTACGCCGCCTCCGTCCCACTCCACATGAGGGGTCGGCTCATCGACGTGCAGGGTTGCGGGCAGCATCTCGTGCCGTAGCGCCATCACCATCTTGATCACACCGGCCACGCCCGCCGCGCCCTGCGTATGGCCGATGTTGGACTTCAAGGATCCCAGCCACAAGGGGCGGTCCTCCGGCCGGTCCTGCCCATAGGTGGCGATGAGCGCGTCCGCTTCGATGGGGTCGCCCAGAGTGGTGCCGGTGCCATGGGCCTCGACGGCGTCCACCTCGGACGGGGCCAGCCGGGCGCCGGTCAGCGCCTGGCGGATGACGCGCTGCTGCGACGGCCCGTTCGGCGCAGTGAACCCGTTGCTGGCGCCGTCCTGGTTGATGGCCGATCCGCGGATCGCGGCCATCACCTGGTGTCCGTTGCGCCGCGCGTCCGACAGTCGCTCCAGCAGCACCAGGCCGACGCCCTCGCCCCATCCCGTGCCGTCGGCGGTGGCGGCGAACGCCTTGCACCGGCCGTCCGGGGACAGACCGCGCTGTCGCGAGAAGCCGGTGAACACCTCGGGGGTGGACATCACCGTGACCCCACCGGCCAGGGCGAGCGTGCATTCGCCCTGCCGCAGTGCCTGCACCGCAAGGTGGATGGCCACCAGCGACGACGAGCACGCCGTCTCCACCGTGACGGCCGGGCCTTCCAGTCCGAAGGTGTAGGACACCCGGCCCGACAGCAGGCTCGGGGCATTGCCCGCGTATCCCTCGGATGCCGCCTCGGGCACGTCGCTCGACCCGGCTGCGCCGCCGGTGGTGGCCGTACCGGCGTAGACCCCCGTGGGGGAGCCCTTCAGCGACACGGGATCGATACCGGCCCGCTCGAACGCCTCCCAGGCGGTTTCGAGCAGCAGCCGCTGCTGCGGGCTGGTGGCCAGCGCCTCGCGCGGGCTGATGCCGAAGAACAGGGGGTCGAATTGGTCGGCGCCGTCGAGGAATCCGCCCCGGCGGGTGTACGTGGTGCCGGGGTGATCCGGGTCCGGGTGATACAGGCCCTCCAGGTCCCAGCCACGATCGGTGGGGAAGTCGCCGATCGCGTCGACTCCTTCGGACACCAGCCGCCACAGCGCTTCGGGCGTGTCCACTCCGCCCGGGAAGCGGCAGGCGACGCTCACCACGGCCACCGGCTCCTGGGAACGCTCTTCCACCTCACGTAAGCGCAGCCGTGTGTCGTGCAGGTCCGCGGACACGCGCTTGAGGTACTCGACCAGCTTCTCTTCGTTTACGTTCACGTTCACCATGAGGTTTCACCCGGCCTTAAGCGATCGTCGCGCCCGGCACATTCAGGACACACCCAGCTCGTTGTCGATGAAGTCGAGGACCTGGGCCGCGGACGCGGACTCCAGCCGCTCCGTGGCGGTCTTCCGCTCCGAGGCGGTCGCATCCCGTCCCGCCAGATTCCGCGTCGCCTTCCACGTGGCCAGCAGACTCTCCAGCCGAGCCGTGACCGCCCCGGCCTCGCCGTCCGCCACGTCGAGGCGCGCCAACGTGGCTGCCAGCTTGGCCAGTTCGCCGAGGGCCGGGTCGACACCGGTCCGGCCCGGCGAGCCGTCCTCTTCGGGGGCGAGGCGCTCCAGCAGGTAGTCGGCCACGATGGCTGCCTCTGGGTAGTCGAAGACGAGGGCGGCGGGCAGCCGCAGGCCGGTGGCGGCGGAGAGCCGGTTGCGCAGCTCCACCGCCGTCAGCGAGTCGAAGCCCAGATCCTTGAAACTGGTGTCCGGCTGGACCGCTTCCGCGTCCGCGTGGCCCAGCACGGTGGTGGCGTGGCCACGGACCAGGTCGAGCAGCACCCGGCGCCGCTCATCGGCGGACATTCCCGCCAGCCGACCGACCCAGTCGACGGGCTGCGCACCGGCGGCCGCCGCCGTACGCCGTTCCGTCGTCCGCCCGGCACCAGCGCTCGCCGCGACCAGGGCGCGCAGCGCGGCGGGCAGGGTGTCCGGGGGCTGGGCGGCGAGGACGCGCGTGTTCACATCGGCCGCGATCAGCTGGTGGCCGCCGTGCTGGACCGCGGCGTCGAGCAGTGCGAGGGCGTGGTCGCTCGCCATCGCGGCGATGCCGGAGCGGGCCATCCGTGCCAGATCCGCTTCGGTGAGGTTTCCGGTCATCTCACTGGATTCGGCCCACAGCCCCCACGCCACGGACACGCCCGGCATGCCGAGGGCCCGCCGATGGGCGGCCAGCGCATCGCAAAAGGCGTTGGCCGCCGCGTAGTTGGCCTGACCGGGGCTGCCCATCACCCCGGCCGCGGAGGAGAACATCACGAACATGCCGAGCCGCAGGTCCGCGGTCGCCGCGTGCAGATGGGCCGCCGCCGTGGCCTTGGCCTCCCATACCCGGGCCAGCCGCTCCGGAGTCTGCGAGGTGACCACCGCGTCGTCCAGGACACCGGCCGCGTGGATCACCCCTGTCAATGGGTGCTCCGGGTCGACGCCCGCCACCAGGGCGGCCACCGCGGCGGCGTCGGTGACATCCGCCGCCTCGATCCGTACCCGCGCGCCCAGTTCGTCCAGCCGGGCGTTGAGTTCCTTCGCGCCCGGGGCGTCGGGGCCATTGCGGCTGACCAACAGCAGATGCCTGGCCTGCCCCGTACGCACCAGATGCTCGGCGACCAGGGCACCAAGGGTGCCCGTGCCGCCGGTGATCAGTACGGTGCCGTCCGGGTCCACCGGGGCGGGGATGTCCAGCACGAGCTTACCGGTGTGCTTGGCCTGGCTGAGGTACCGCAGTGCCTCCCGCGCCCGGTCCAACGGCCACGTCCGGAGCGGTGGCGGTTCCAGGACACCAGCCGTGAAGAGCGCGCCCAACTCGGCCAGCATCCGGCCGATGCGGTCCGGTCCTGCGTCCCCGATCAGGTCGTAGACCTGGTAGCGCACGCCGGGGTGGTCGGCCGCGATCCGCTCCGGATCGCGGATGTCGGTCTTGCCCATTTCCAGGAGCCGGCCGCCCTCGTGCAGCAGCCGCAGCGAGGCGTCGACGAAAGGTCCGGCGAGGCTGTTCAGTACGACGTCCACCCCACGGCCGCCGGTGGCCTTCCGTACGACCTGTTCGAAGTCCAGGTCGCGCGAGGAGGCCCGGTGTGCCGCGTCGATGCCCATGGCGTCCAGCACCGCGTGCTTGCCGGGGCTCGCCGTGGCGTACACCTCGGCACCGAGATGGCGGGCGATCTGCACCGCCGCCATGCCCACACCACCGGCGGCCGCGTGGATCAGCACCGACTCGCCCGCCCGCAGGCCGCCCAGCTCCACCAGCCCGTACCACGCGGTGAGGAACACCACCGGCACCGCGGCCGCCTGCTGGAAACTCCACCCGGCGGGGATCGGCGCCACCATACGCGCGTCCGTCACCGCCAGCGGGCCGAACGCACGATCGAAGACACCCATGACCCGGTCGCCCACCACCACCCGGGTCACCCCGGGGCCGACCGCGACCACCACACCGGCGCCCTCGCCGCCCAGGCCGGTCTGGCCCGGGACCATCCCGAGACTGATCAGGGCGTCGCGGAAGTTGATGCCCGCCGCGTGAACGGCGACCCGCACCTGGCCCGCACCCAGGGACTCCAGCACCTCGGGGCAGGGCACTGGTTTCACGTTGTCCAGCGTCGCCGTGCCCGTCAGTTCGAGCCGCCACGCGGGCTGCCCGACCAGCCCCACCACTCCCCCGCTGCTCGCCCCACCGGCACGCATCAGCCGCGGCACCAGGATCCGCCCGGCGCGCAGCGCCACCTGGGGCTCGTCCATCGCCATGGCCCGCAGCACGCCGTCCACCATGCCGTGGCCGGGGACCGCGCCGGCCGGTTCACCGGCGGGGTCGAGGTCGAGCAGCAGGAAACGGCCCGGGTTCTCCGCCTGCGCGCTGCGCACCAGCCCGCACACCGCGGCACCGGCCGCGTTCACGCCGCCGTCGCCGTCCCCCTCGGATACGTCGAGCGCGACGGCGCCCCGGGTGACGACCACCAACCGGGTATCGGCCAGCCGCGGCTCGGCCAACCAGCCCTGCAACAGCCTCAACGCGCTGCCCGTCAGGGCCAGTCCGGCATCCGCCACATCGCGGTCCGGGGGAGGCACGGACAGGCAGGCGATGGCCACCGAGGGCACGGGCGCGCCACCATCGAGCGCTGCGATCAGCGACTCCAGATGCGGATGGCAGACCGCGCCCTCCCCGATCGGGGGCGGTTCCGCCTCGCCCACCACCACCCAGGGCGCGGCAGCTGTCGATTCCGCTGGCTCGTCGGTGTCGTGGCCTTCCGGTCGTGTCGGCAACGGCGTCCAGTCCAGGGTGAACAGCCCGTCCGCCTCCGGCCCCGTGGCAGCCCGCAGTTGATCCGGGTCGGCCGACCGCATCACCAGCGCGTCAACCGTCAGCACCGGAACGCCCACCGCATCGGCCACGACCACCCGCAGCCCCCGCTCGCCCTCCACACCGTCCGCCTCCCGTGACCGGGGAGAGAGCCGGACCCGGACCGTCGTCGCGCCGCCCGCCCACAACGACACGCCCCGCCACGCGAACGGCAGCCACACACGTGTGTCGTCCCGTTCCGGCTCGGACGGGTCGAGCAGCAGCGCCGGGTGCAGGGCGGCGTCCAGCAGCGCGGGATGGATGCCGAAGCCGTCGCGGTCACCGGCGGGTTCGGGCAGGACCACCTCGGCGAGGACGTCCGTACCGTCCCGCCACACGGCCTGTACGCCCTGGAAGGACGGGCCGTACGCGTACCCGGCCGCCGCCGCGCGCTCGTAGAAGCCGGTCACGTCCACCGGCTCCGCCTCCGCGGGAGGCCACGCCCCGGACAGCTCCTCCGCCCCGCCATCTGCGGACGGCGGGCTCAGCACACCCTCCGCGTGGCACACCCACCCCGGGTCGGTCCCCGGCTCGGCATCGCGATCGGGGCGGGAGTAGATCCGCACATCGCGCCGCCGGTCCTCGGTGGCCGGGCCCGCCACCACCTGTACGCGCAGCCCGCCGGACGCCGGCAGCACCAGCGGGAGCTGGAGCGCCAGCTCCTCCACCCCACCGCAGCCCGCCTCGTCGGCCGCTCGCAGCGCCCACTCCACCAGCGCCGCACCGGGCACCAGCACCGCGCCCGCCATCACGTGTTCGGCCAGCCAGTTTTCGGCGCCGACGGCCGAGACCCGGCCGGTGAGCACCACCCCGCCGTCGGCCAGCCCCACTGCCGCGGGCAGCAACGCGTGCTCCACACGCTGCAACCCGGCGGCGGCGACATCACCGACGCCACCGGCCGCGGCCAGCCAGTACCGCTCGCGCTGGAAGGCGTACGTCGGCAGCTCCACCGTCCGCGGCGTGGGGTCGGCCGGGAACCAGCTGGTCCAGTCGACGTCGGTACCGGACGTGTGGAGTTGGGCGAGGGCGTGGCCGAGGGCAGGGACATCGGGTTGTTTGCGGGTGAGGGTGGCCGCCACCAGAGGGCTGGGTCGCTCGGCTTCCGTGGCGGTGTGGCCGAGTGTGTGCTGTGTCGCGGTGGCCAGGACCGGATCCGGGCCCAGTTCCAGAAAGACGCCTGTCTCGGGAGAGATGTGGGTGATGGCGGGGTGGAAACGGACGGGCTGGCGGATGTGTTCGGCCCAGTATTCGGGGGTGGCGATGCGCTCGTCGGCGGGTTCCCCGGTGAGGTTGCTCAGCAGGGGAAGGGTGGGCCGGTGGTACGTCAGGCCCGTGATGGCCTGGGTGAACGGCTCCAGGATGGGGTCCATCAGGGGGGAGTGGAAGGCATGACTGACGGTCAGGGTCTTGGTCTTGCGTCCCTTGGCGGCCCAGGCGGCGCTGATCGAGGCCACGCGTTCGGTGGGTCCGGAGATGACGGTGTTGCCGGGTGTGTTCAGGGCCGCGATGCCCACGTGACCGTCGTGCTCGGCAAGGTCTTCGGCGAGCTCGTCGGGAGCAGCCGCGATGGTGGCCATCCCGCCGCCTTCCGGGAGGCCGCCCATCAGCGTGGCGCGAGCGGCCACCAGTCGGCAGGCATCCGGCAGATCGAAGACACCCGCCACATGGGCGGCGGCGACCTCGCCGATCGAGTGTCCGATCACCACATCGGGGCGCAGTCCCAGCGAGTCCAGCAACCGGGCCAGGGCGATGTGCAGTGCGAACAGCGCTGCCTGGGCGTAGGTCGTGTGGTCCAGCAGTCCCGGCCGCTCGGGCACGCCGGTGAACGCCACCTGGCGCAGCGGGTGTTCAAGGGCCGGGTCGAGCAGGCCGCAGACCTCGTCGAACGCCGCAGCGAACACGGGAAAGCGGTCGTACAGCCCCGCGCCCATCCCCACGCGCTGGCTGCCCTGTCCGCTGAACAGCCACACCGTCTTCCCGGACGGGGCCGTGCCCGCGGGAGGGCCCACCATCCCCGGATGCGGCTCACCGGCCGCCAGGGCCTCCACCGCCGCCACCATCTCCGCACGGTCATCGCCCAGCACCACGGCCCGGTGCTCGAACAGCGACCGGGACGTCAACAGCGACCATCCCACCTCGACGGCCGACGCCTGCCGGTCCGGTGCCAGGCGCCCGGCCAGTGCCGCGGCCTGCCCGCGCAGCGCCTCCGCACCCCGCGCGGACAGCACCCAGGGCACCACACCACCGTGCTCGGGTACCGGCTCCGCCTCGGGAGCCTCCGGAGCCTGCTCAAGGATCACGTGCGCGTTCGTACCGGAGGCGCCGAAAGAGGACACTCCGGCCCGGCGGGGACGTTCGCTGTGCGGCCACTCCACCGGCTCGGTCAGCAGCCGTACCGCACCGCTGGCCCA
>NZ_RIBZ01000112.1:0-19092 GCF_003721215.1 Streptomyces botrytidirepellens | reverse complement strand
CGGCGCCCGCCTGGTCCGGCTCCCCCGCCTCCGCCGTGCTGGCCTCCCCCACCCTGGTCGTGCCCCGGGGCGGCGCCGCCCAGGCCCGCGGGGTGATCGTGGCGGCCCGGGAGGCGGCCTCCCGGGGCATCGCCTTCGGCAGCTGCCCGAGCTCCGAGAAGCTGTCGTCCGACGTCCGCTGCGGCACCGTCTCGGTACCGCTGGACTACGCGCGGCCGCACGGCAAGCACATCCGTCTCACCGTCAGCCGCGTCCGCGCCTCCGGGCCCAAGGCCCGGCGGCAGGGCGCGCTGGTCTACAACCCGGGCGGGCCGGGCGCGTCCGGCATGACGTTCCCCGAGTACGCCGCCGAGGACGGCTTCCGCAGGACGGCCGCGGTCTACGACTTCGTCGGCTACGCGCCCCGCGGAGTCGGCGGCTCCGCGCCGGTGTCCTGTCGGCGCCCGGAGTCCTTCGCCAAGACGCCGACCAGCTCCCCGCAGCGCCCCTCCGCCGCGTATCTGCGGGCGATGGTGGCGCGGGCGCGCGCGTACGCCCGGGGCTGTGTGCGCCGTACGGGGGCGGCCCTGCGGCACATCACCACGCTGAACAACGCCCGCGACCTCGATGTCCTGCGTGCCGCGCTCGGCGAGAAGCGGCTCACCTTCGTGGGCGCCTCGTACGGCACGTACTACGGGGCCGTGTACGCGACGCTCTTCCCCCGCCATGTGCGCCGCATGGTGTTCGACAGCGTGGTCAACCCCGGCCCCGCGCAGATCTGGTACCGCAACAACCTGGACCAGTCCCTGGCCTTCGAGCGGCGCTGGGCCGACTGGCGCCGCTGGGCCGCCCGGCACCACGCCGTCTACCACCTCGGCACGACCCCCGCCCGGGTGCTCGCCGCGTACCGGAAGGCTGCCCACCGCCTGGCCCGGAAACCGGCGGGCGGGCGCGTCGGGACCGGGGAGCTCCAGGACGCGTTCGTGCGGGCGGGCTACAACGACGCCTACTGGGACCCCAGCGCGCGGGCCCTGTCCGCCTATCTGCGCGGCAACCCCCGGCCGCTGATCGCGCTGGCCGCGTCCGAGTCCGGGGACGCGGTGGCCGACGAGAACGGCACCGCCGTCTACACCGCCGTGGAGTGCAACGACGCGCCCTGGCCGCGCCGCTGGGCGAGCTGGAACCGGGAGAACACCGCCCTCGCGCGCCGGGCGCCCTTCGAGACCTGGGACAACGTGGCGATGAACCTGCCCTGCGCCTACTGGCCGCTGGGGCACGACACCCCCATGGACGTGACCGCCCGGCCGGGGCTGCCGCCGGTGCTGCTGCTGGCGGCCGAACGGGACGCGGCCACCCCGTACGCGGGCGCCAAGGAGCTGTGGCGCAGACTCCCCCGCGCCTCCCTGGTGACCGAGCGGAAGGCCGGTACCCACGGCCTGTGGGGCGGCCCGAACGCCTGCGTCAACCGCAAGGTCGACACGTATCTGCTGACCGGGAAGACGCCGGGCCGGACCGTCTCCTGCGCGCCGCGCCCGGCACCGGAGCCGCGCCGGGCCCCGGTGCCCGAGTCCGGCAAGCAGCCCGCGCTCCCCGGAGGCCCGGGGGCGCCGTGACGGTCAGGGCCGTGTGACCGTCACGGCCGCGGCCGTCAGGCCAGACCGGCGACCAGCTCGGAGACCGGCTTGCGCCGCCCGGTGTAGAACGGCACCTCCTCGCGCACGTGACGGCGCGCCTCGGAGGCGCGCAGATGGCGCATCAGGTCGACGATCCGGTGCAGCTCGTCCGCCTCGAAGGCCAGGATCCACTCGTAGTCGCCGAGGGAGAACGACGCGACGGTGTTGGCGCGCACATCGGGGAAGCCGCGCGCCATCTTGCCGTGGTCGGCGAGCATCGTGCGGCGCTCCTCGTCGGGCAGCAGGTACCACTCGTAGGACCGCACGAAGGGGTAGACGCTGACGTAGTCGCGCGCGTGCTCGTCCGCGAGGAACGCGGGGATGTGCGACTTGTTGAACTCCGCCGGGCGGTGCAGCGCCATGTTCGACCACACCGGCTCCAGGGCGCGGCCGAGCCGGGTGCGGCGGAAGAGGTTGTACGCCTCCTGAAGCGCGTCGGAGGTCTCCGAGTGCCACCAGATCATGACGTCCGCGTCCGCCCGCAGCCCGGAGACGTCATAGGTGCCGCGCACGGTGACGTCCTTGGCGGCGAGCTGCGCGAAGAGCTGCTCGACCTCGTCGGCGTAGCCGGTGCGGTCCTCCGGCAGCACGTCGCGCAGCCGGAACACCGACCACAGGGTGTAGCGGATGACCTCGTTGAGGTCCTTGGCCTTCTTCCCCGCGTTGGGCGCCTTGGGCGACGGGTCGGTCTGGGGCGTGTCGGGGCTCTCGGGAGCAGCAGTCATGGTGCCTATTCTCGCTCTCCGCCGACGGCGCCCGCCGCCAGGGTCGCCGTCAGCAGCTCGTCGGCGGCCGTGCGGGCGGATCCGATGCACGCGGGGATGCCGACGCCGTCGTAGACCGCGCCGCACACCCGCAGCCCGGGCAGCTTGGCGACCTCCGCGCGGATCCGGGCGACCCGGTCGAGATGGCCGACCGGGTACTGCGGCAGCCCGCCGTCCCAGCGGCTCACCCGGGTCGCCACCGGCTGGGCGTCCAGTCCGGTGGCCGCGCCGAGATCGGCGAGCGACATCCCCACCAGATCGGCGTCGTCGCGCTTCAGATGCTCCTCGTCCTCGAACCGCCCGATCGAGGTACGCAGCACGAAGAGATCGGGGGCGGCGTCACGCAGCCAGCCCCACTTGCGGCTGGAGAACGTGGCCGCCTTGATCGTGTGGCCGTCGACCGGCGGGACCAGGAAGCCGCTGCCGTCGGCGAGCGACGCCACGTCGTCGCGGCGGAAGGCCATGGTGATCAGCGCCATGGAGGCGTAGTCGACGGTGGCCAGCTCGGCGGAGGCGGCCGGGGAGTCGGCGGCCAGGAGCCGGGCGGCGGCGGGCGCGGGGGCCGCCACCACGACCGCGTCGGCCCGCAGCACCTCGTCGTCCGTGACGACGGTCCAGCCGTCGGCCGTCCGCCGCAGCTCCCGTACGGGCGCGCCGGTACGGATCTCGCCGCCCCCGGCCCGTACGGCGTCGGCCACCGCGAGCGGCAGCCGCCCGATGCCGCCGTCGATGCCCATGAACACCGGCCCGGCCCCGCCCTGCCGCTGGGCGGCCCGCTCGGTCAGCTCCCGGACCCCCTCGGCCAGCGGGCGGTTCGCGCGGGCCAGTTCGAAGAGGGTCGGCACCGCGGCCCGCATCGAGGTGCGGTACACATCCCCCGCGTACACCCCGCCGAGCAGCGGCTCGACCAGGCGGTCCACGACCTCCCGGCCGAGGCGGGCCGCGATGAACTCGCCGAGCGCCACGTCGTCGCCGACCGGTGTGGGCGGCAGCTCCGCGTCACGTGCGATGCGCGCCAGCCCCTCGTCCGAGATCACCCCGGACGCGGCGAGCGGCGCCGGATCGCCGGGCACGCCCATCACATGGCCCTTGGGCATCGGCCGCAGCGTGCCGCGCGTCCACAGGGAGGCGGACGCGGTCGCGGGCGGCTGGAGCCGCTCGCCGAGGCCGACGGCGCGCGCCAGCTCCACCGCCTCCGGCCGCCGGGCGAGCATCGATTCGGCCCCCAGGTCCACGGCGACGCCCTCGATCTCGCCCGCGCACAGCTTGCCGCCCAGCCGCCCCGACGCCTCCAGCACGGTCACCCGCGCCCCGCCGGCCTGGAGCCGGTGGGCGGCCGCGAGGCCCGAGATCCCGCCACCGATGACGACGGCATGGCCGGTGTGCCCCGGGGGCGGGGAGGTCACTGCGCTCATGCCCCCACTCTCTCACCCGCCCCCAGGGGGTGATGGGCCGAGGCCGCGGCGAGGTCGGCCTCGATGCGGGCGGCGGCGGTCCGCAGCGCCGGAAGCAGCTCCTCGACGGCTGCCTCCGCGCTGCCGCGGCCCGCGTGGGTGGCGATGTTGAGCGCGGCCACCACCTGGCGGTCCGCGCCCCGCACGGGCACCGCGAGCGACCGCAGTCCCTCCTCCAACTCCTCGTCCACCAGGGCGTATCCGTCCGCCCCGGTCCGCTCCAGGACGCGGGCCAGCTCGGGCACGGTGGTCACGGTGTGCCGGGTCAGCGGCTTCGGGTCGAGCCCGGCGAGATACGCGGCGCGCCCGCCCGGGTCCAGCCCGGCGAGCAGCACCCGGCCCATGGAGGTCGCGTAGGCGGGGAAGCGGGTGCCGATGGTGATGTTGACGCTCATGATCCGCACGGTCGGTACGCGCGCCACATACCGGATGTCGTCGCCGTCGAGGACCGCCAGCGACGCCGACTCGTGGACGGTGCGGACGAGTTCGCGCATATGGGGCTGGGCCAGCTCGGTGAACGACAGGTCGCCCAGCGGTGCGTACCCCAGCTCCAGCACCCGCGGCAGCGGACGGAAGGCCCGGCCGTCGGCCTCCGCGTACTCGGCGTATCCCAGCTCGACGAGGGTCAGCAGGGAGCGGCGCGCGGTGGCCCGGGGCAGCCCGGTGGTCTCGGCGACGGCGGTGAGCGTGCGCCCGCGCCGCGCACGGTCGCCCTCCGGCCCCGGGGTGCCCAGCGCCCGCAGCACGGTGAGTCCGCGCGCGAGCGACTGGAGATACCCGGCCCCCAGCTCCCGCTTGGCCGCCCGCGCCGGATCCTCGGCGCCCCCCGTCGCGGCGGGCCCGTGCCCGTCTTCTTCCGGTTCTTCCGGCGGGCGGCGGACGGGCGGGGACGCCAGGGCCGCCTCCATCGCCGGGACCTCCGCGCGCAGCGGGCCCAGCACGGCGGCCCGCAGCGAGGCCACGTCATGGCGGCTGGTGTGGCTGACGACGTTCACCGCGCACACGGTGCGTCCCGATCCGTCCCGGACCGGGACGGACACCGCCACCAGGCCGGGCTCGATCAGCTGGTCGTCGGCCGCCCAGCCGGCCCGGGCCGCCTCCCGTACGCGCGCCTCGAACCCGGTGTCCGCGGCGGGCCTGTGGCGCGGCGGAACGGCGGGGAAGGCCGCGTCGAGGGGGTCGGCGGCGCGGCGGGCGCGCCAGGCCGCCCACGCCCGCTCGTCCCACTCGGCGGCGAAGAGCGCGCCCGGGGCGCAGCGCTCGGCGGGGAGCAGGTCGCCGATGCGGAAGGCGAGGGACATGGTGCGGCGGCGGGTGGCCTGGACGACGAAGCGCGCCCCGTCGCCGTCCGGCACGGCGACCGAGACCGATTCGTCGAGCCCGTCGGCGAGCCGCTCGGCGAACGGACCGAGCGCGTCCGGCAGGCCGCTGGCGGCCAGGTAGGCGTTGCCCAGCTCCATGAGCCGGGTCGCGAGGCTGATGTCGCGCCCGTCGAGCCGCACATACCCCAGCTGTTCGAGCGTGCCCACGACGCGGTCGACGACGGACCGGGCGAGCCCGGTGCCGCGCACGAGGTCGCCGGGCCGGACCGCGGCCTCGCCCCGGTGCGCGGCCAGCCGGGTCAGCTCGCAGAGCACGGCGAGGCCGCGCTCGAGAGGACCGACGGGGCCATTGACAGGTGGGGACACCGGACCGAGACTCATCACGAGCTCGATTATGAACGAAGTTTCACTCCGCGAACAAGTGGGGATCCTCGCTTCATCGGATCCGGACGAAGGGACTTTCGATGCGCACGACGGTCGGGATCATCGGCGCGGGGCCCGCCGGGCTGCTGCTCGCCCGTCTGCTGTACCGCGCGGGGGTGGACTGCGTGGTGCTGGAGAGCCGGGACCGGGCCTATGTCGAGCAGCGGCAGCGGGCCGGAATCCTGGAGCAGGGCACGGTGGACGTGCTGCGGGAGTGCGGCGCGGCCGAGCGCCTGGACCGCGAGGGGCTGCCGCACCAGGGCATCGAGCTGCGCTTCGAGGGCCGCGGCCACCGCATCGACTTCCCCGCCGCCACGGGTGGCAAGGCGGTGACGGTCTACGCGCAGACGGAGATCGTCAAGGATCTGGTCCGGCTCCAGCTCGCCGACCCCGGGGGGCCTCCCCTGCTGTTCGGGGCCGAGGCCCTGGCGATCGAGAAGCCGGATTCCGCGGCCCCGGTCATCCGCTTTCGCCGCGAGGGCCGGGAAGAGACGCTGAGCTGCGACTTCGTGGCGGGGTGTGACGGCTTCCACGGCATCGCCCGGCGCGCGATCCCGGCCGACCGGGTCCGCACCTTCGAGCGCACCTATCCCTACTCCTGGCTCGGGGTGCTGGCCGATGTGCCGCCGTCCTGCGAGGAGTTGATCTACGCCCGCCACCAGCGCGGCTTCGCGCTGCACAGCATGCGCTCCCCGCAGGTCTCCCGGCTCTACCTCCAGGTGCCGAACGACACCGACCCCGCCGACTGGTCCGACGAGCAGATCTGGGACGAGCTGTCCGCCCGCTTCGCGCTCGACGGCGGCGACGCCGCGTGGCGCCTGGAGCGGGGCCCGATCACCGCCACGTCGGTGACCCCGATGCGCAGCTTCGTGCAGGAGCCGATGCGCCACGGCCGCCTCTTCCTGGCGGGCGACGCGGCGCACATCGTGCCGCCGACCGGGGCCAAGGGGCTCAACCTCGCGGTCAGCGACGTGGTCACCCTGGCCCGCGCGCTCGCCCAGCACCACACCACGGGGTCGACCGAGCTGCTGGACGGCTACTCCGCGACGTGCCTCGCCCGGGTGTGGCAGGCCGAGCGCTTCTCGTACTTCATGACGGACACCCTGCACCGCCGCCCGGAGCAGAGCCCGTTCGAGGACCGGCTCCAGATCGCCCAGCTGGACCGGATCGCCACCTCCCGCACCGCATCCGCCGAGCTGGCCGAGAACTACGTCGGCCTCCCGCTGTCATGACGGCCCCGACGGGCCCCCGGATCGGCCACCGCCCGGACGCCGGACGCCCGGACGCCGGGCGGTCGGACGCCGGGCGGTCGGTCGCGGGCCGGGTGCTGGCCGTGCTGGACGCGTTCGACGCCTCGCACCGGTCGCTGTCGCTCACCGCCCTCGCCCGGCGCGCCGGGCTGCCGCTGGCCACCGCGCACCGGCTGGTCGCCTCGCTCACCCGCTGGGGCGCCCTGGAGCGCGACACCTCGGGGGCGTACCACATCGGCCTGCGGCTGTGGGAGGTGGCGACGCTGTCGCCGCGCGGGGTCGGAGTGCGCGAGGCGGCGCTGCCGTTCATGGAGGACCTGTACGAGGCCACCCATGAGAACGTCCAGCTGGCGGTGCGCGACGGCCTGGAAGTGGTCTACGTCGAGCTGATCTCCGGCCGCTCCGCGGTCCATGTGCGCACCCGGGTCGGCAGCCGCTGGCCGCTGCACGCCACGGGCGTCGGCCTGGTGCTGCTCGCGTACGGGCCGCCGGGTCTCGGCGAGCGGGTGTGTGCCCGGCCGATGCGCCGGTTCACCGAGCGGACGATTCAGGACCCGGCGCGGCTGCGGGCCACGCTCGCCGAGGTGCGGCGCACCGGGATCGCGGTCAGCGACCGGCAGATCACCATGGACGGACTGTCCATCGCCGCCCCGGTGCGGGGCCCGCGCGGGGAGGTGGTGGCCTCACTGTCGGTGGTGGTCCCGGCCGCGGAGGGGCGGGCACCGGGGCTGATACCCGCGGTGCGGGTCGCCGCCCACGGCATATCCCGTACCCTCGCCGCCGGCTAGGGGGTGGCTTGTCGATCAGGCCGGATCAGCGAGCGGCGTCTGGTGCGGTAGCNGCCGGCTAGGGGGTGGCTTGTCGATCAGGCCGGATCAGCGAGCGGCGTCTGGTGCGGTAGCTCGCAACCCGCGTGAGGAGAGCGCAGCGGCGCTGCGTGCGACGAGCGCGGGGCCGCGAGGTGCCGTGCCAGGCGTCGGGAGCCCGGCATGATCGGCAAGCCGCCCCCTCAGGGCAAGAGTCCCTCACCGAGGCTTCCGGCTGACGGAAGACCTCGATCTACCCCTTGCCGGGGGTGCGTTCACGCCACATTCTGTGGGGCGCCACATCCTGTGCGGCACACCGCGCTCCGAGCTGGAACACCCAACGCCCGAGGGGGGCGCCCGAAGTGACCACCGAGGACACCGCCGCGCGGGAGCCGACGGCCCACCGCACCGGCTGGCAGCCGTACCACACGCTGTGGGCCATGCTGCTGGGCGGCTGGCTCTTCTCCTACGCCGACCGCACCATCACCGGCCCGGTGGTGACCTGGCTGATCGAGAACGACCACGGCATGCTGGGCTCCGCCAGCCATCCGCATGCCCTCGGCGGTCTGATCGGCAGCCTCTTCTTCGCGGGCTACATGCTCACCCAGTTCCCCGGCGGCTATCTCGGGGACCGCTTCGGGCATCGCACGATGCTCGCCGTCTCGCTGGTGTGGGCGGGGGTGGCGACCCTGGCCAGCGGGGTGGTGAGCGGGCTGATCGCGTTCGTCGTCCTGCGGGTGCTGACCGGGCTGGGCGAGGGCGTCTTCTACTCCAACGACCGCTCGCTGATCGCCCAGCGCACCCCGCCCGAGAAGACCAGTCTCGGCATGGGCGTCGCCATCACCGGGCTGTCGATCGGGCTGACGATCGCGACCATCAGCACGCCCTATCTG
The DNA here is from genome assembly GCF_003721215.1 of Streptomyces botrytidirepellens. Classification (NCBI taxonomy): domain Bacteria; kingdom Bacillati; phylum Actinomycetota; class Actinomycetes; order Kitasatosporales; family Streptomycetaceae; genus Streptomyces; species Streptomyces botrytidirepellens. The sequence goes on along the minus strand of NZ_RIBZ01000112.1, from coordinate 10,528 downwards.
ATCGACTGGGGCGCCCAGGTGTTCGGGCACGAGGACGCCTGGCGGATGCCGTTCCTGGTGCTGGGCGGAGCGACGCTCGCGTTCGGCTGGGTCACCACGGTCTATCTGCGCCGCATCGGCGGCCCGCTCAAGGCCACCGGCTCCACCCTGCGGCTGCTGGGGATATCGGCGGTGCTGTGCGCGGCCGTCATGGCGGTCTATCTGATCGCCGACGGGGCGGGGATGCCGAGCTGGGGCGTGGCCGTCCTGGAGTGCGTGCTCGCGTTCGTGCTGATCGGGGCGATCTTCGCCCGGCGCGGGTCGCGGCTCGGCTCCATCTCCCGGAACCGCAATGTGCTGTTGCTCAGCTTCGCGTTCATCGCGGTCATGTGGAACCTGTGGTTCTTCAGCTTCTGGTCGGTGTCGATCGTCGCCGACGCCGCCCACAGCTCCTTCCAGAACGCGGCGCTGGTCGCGACGTTCAACGCGGGCGCGGGCATCCTCGGGTTCCCGGTCGGCGGTCGGCTGTCGGACCTGGCGAAGGACCGGGAGTGGGGGCGGCGGCCGCTGCTGATCGCGTTCACCGTGGTGCAGGGCGTGCTGGTGCTGGTCTTCGCGGCGTACCTCCAGGCCCAGGAGAAGCCGTCCCTGCTGGTGATGTCCGTCCTGCTCTTCGTCACCAGCCTGTTCTTCAACGCCCTCCAGCCGATGGCGCACGCCCTGCTGAACGATGTGGTCGACGCGTCCGAGCGCGGTGCCGCCTTCGGCCTGTTCAACCTGGTCGGGGAGATAGGCGCGGTGATCAGCCCGGCGCTCAGCGGCACCCTGTTCGACCACTACGGCAGCTGGACGTCCGCCGTCTACATCGACGGCGCGCTGATGCTCACGAGTGCTGTTCTGTACGTCCTGGTACGCGAACCCATGGCGCGCTCATAGCGTGGTACCCGACGGAGCGGGACATACGGCTGTGAAGGGGCGGATTCCATGGCGGCAGCACGGCGGATGGTGGTCATCGGGGGCGACGCGGCGGGGATGTCCGCCGCGTCCCGGGCGCGCAGGCTCAGCAAGCGGGGCGAGCTGGAGATCCTGGCCTTCGAGCGCGGCCACTTCACGTCGTACTCGGCGTGCGGCATCCCGTACTGGGCCGGGGGCCTGGTGTCCGGCCCCGACGACCTCGTCGCCCGCACCCCGGAGGCACACCGCGGGCGCGGTATCGACGTCCGCCTCCGCAGCGAGGTCACCGAGATCGACGTCGCCGGGCAGCGGGTCCGGGTCCGGGAGCTGGACGCCTCCGGCGGCGCCGAGCGCTGGCACGGCTTCGACGACCTGGTCATCGCCACCGGCGCCCGCCCGCGCCGCCCCGACATGCCCGGCATCGACGCGCCCGGGGTGCACGGGGTGCAGACCCTGGACGACGGGCGGGCGCTGCTGGAGACCCTGGAGGGCCGGACGGTCGAGCGGGCCGTTGTGGTCGGCGCCGGATACATCGGGGTGGAGATGGCGGAGGCGCTGACCCGCCGCGGCTGTCGGGTCACCGTCCTGGAGCGCGGCGAACAGCCGATGGCCACCCTCGACCCCGACATGGGACGGCTGGTACGCGAGGCGATGACCGGGCTCGGCATCGACACCGTGACCGGCGCGGAGGTCGCCGAGGTGCTGACCGGCGAGGACGGCCGGGTGCGCGGGGTGGCCACCAAGGTCAGCGAATACCCGGCCGAGCTGGTCGTTCTGGGCCTCGGGGTGATCCCCGAGACCGGGCTCGCCCGGGAGGCGGGGCTGCCGCTGGGCGAGTCGGGCGGGCTGCTCACCGACCTGGCCATGCGGGTCCGCGGTCACGCCAACATCTGGGCGGGCGGCGACTGCGTGGAGGTCCTCGACCTGGTGTCCGGCCGCCCCCGGCACATCCCGCTGGGCACCCACGCCAACAAGCAGGGCCAGGTCATCGGCACCAACATCGGTGGCGGCTATGCCACGTTCCCCGGCGTGGTCGGCACCGCGGTCAGCAAGGTCTGCGATCTGGAGATCGCCCGCACCGGGCTGCTGGAGGCCCAGGCGGAGGAGGTGGGGCTGCGCTTCCACGCCGTCACCGCCGAGTCGACCAGCCGCGCCGGGTACTACCCCGATGCCCGCCCGATGACGGTGAAGGTGCTCGCCGAGCGCCGTACGGGGCGGCTGCTCGGCGCGCAGATCGTCGGCCGGGAGGGCGCGGGCAAGCGCGTGGACATCGCGGCGGTCGCGCTGACCGCCGGGATGACGGTCGAGCAGGTGGCGTCGCTGGACCTGGGGTACGCGCCGCCGTTCTCCCCGGTGTGGGACCCGGTGCAGGTGGCGGCGCGCAAGGCGGCGGCCGTCGTACGGGAGGCGGCGGACCGGTAGCGGCCCGCCGCGACACCGCCGCCGCCCGGGGCGTCAGCGCGCGGTGTGGGTGTGGACGTACTCGACGAGCCGGGTCAGGGCGTCCGGGTCGGTGGTGGGCAGCACGCCGTGGCCGAGGTTGAAGATGTGCCCCTCAAGACCCTGGGCCGCGTCCAGCACCTCGGCCGCCTTGGCCTCCACGGCCTCGCGCGGCGCGAACAGCACGGCGGGGTCGAGGTTGCCCTGGAGCGCCTTGCCGGGGCCCACCCGCCGGGCGGCCTCGTCCAGCGGCACCCGCCAGTCGGCGCCCACGACGTCCGCGCCCGCCTCGCCGAGCAGCCCGAGCAGCTCGCCGGTGCCGACGCCGAAGTGGATGCGCGGCACGCCGTACCCGGCGACGGCCTCGAAGACCTTCGTGGAGGCGGGCATCACGCTGCGGCGGTAGTCGGCCGGGGCCAGGGCGCCGACCCAGGAGTCGAAGAGCTGCACGGCCGAGGCGCCCGCCTCGATCTGCACCGTCAGGAAGGTCGCGGTGATGTCCGCGAGCCGGTCGAGCAGATCGGCCCACAGCTCCGGGTCGCCGTACATGAGCGCCTTGGTGTGCTCGTGGTTGCGCGACGGGCCGCCCTCGACCAGATAGCTGGCGAGCGTGAAGGGCGCGCCCGCGAAGCCGATGAGGGGGGTGGCACCCAGTTCGCCGACGAGCGATCCGACGGCCTCGGTGACGTACTTCACATCGTCGGGGTCGAGCGGACGCAGCTGCTCCAGATCCGCGCGGCTGCGGATCGGACGCTCCACGACGGGACCGACGCCGGGCTTGATGTCGAGGTCGATCCCGATCGCCTTGAGCGGCACCACGATGTCGCTGAAGTAGATCGCCGCGTCCACCCGGTGACGGCGCACCGGCTGGAGCGTGATCTCCGTGACCAGGTCGGGCCGCATGCAGGACTCCAGCATGGCGGTGCCCTCACGGACCTTCCGGTACTCCGGCAGCGAGCGCCCCGCCTGCCGCATGAACCACACCGGGGTGTGCGGCACCGGTTCGCGTCGACAGGCCCGGAGGAAGGCCGAATCGGCGCAGGGGTTCGCCGCCGGGCGGCCGGTCTGCTGCTGGCCCGAGGGCCGCTCTGTGGCGCTCATGCACCAAATCTTCGCACGGGCCGAACGAGTGACCCGCCAACCCGGGTGTTCCTCCCCGGTTGGAGCCCTCACTGCGCCTAGTCTTCCGGGCATGGCAGCGGTTCAAGGACACGTCTCGAACGGTGCTGACGGCGCTGACGGCCCGGACGCGGGCGGGGAAGGCGCCCCGCTCGCCTTCCGGCGTGCGGTCGCCGGTCTGCGCGCGGCACGGGTGCGGCCCGAGGTCGAGCTCGACCCGACCCCACCACCGCGCCGCCTGGCGCCGTTCGCGTACGCACTCGAAGCGGTGGTCACGGACCCCACCGCCGACGACGACGAGGAGCTGGCCGAGGGCCGGCTCATCCTGCTGCACGACCCGGCGGGCCATGACTCCTGGCGCGGCACCTTCCGGATGGTCACGCTGATCCACGCCGATCTGGAGCCGGAGATCGCGGCGGATCCCCTGCTGCCCGAGGTGTGCTGGTCGTGGCTCACCGGCGCGCTGGAGGCGCGCGGCCTCGGCTGCTCGGAGCCCAGCGGCACGGTGACGCGCGCCAGCTCGCACTACTTCGGCGGGATCGGGGAGCGGGAGCCCTCGACCCGGATCGAGATCCGGGCCTCGTGGACGCCGTCGGACCACCCGTCCCCCGAGCCGGCCCGCCCGGAGCGGCCGGAGCGGTCGGAGCGGTCGGACGAGGCGGCCGCGGAGCCGCTGGGCGTGCCAGACACCGGGGCGCACCTGGCGGCCTGGTGCGATCTGCTGTGCCAGATCGCCGGTCTGCCCCCGGCCGGGACCACGGAGGCGGGCGTGGTCTCCCTCCCCCAGCGCCGCGGCCCCCAGCCCCGCTGAGCGATCCCCGGCCCCGCTGAGCACCGGCCCCGCCGGGCGGCCCCGGCACCCCGCGGCCCAGCCGAGCAGTTCATCAGCCCCGCTGAGCGGTCATCAGCCCCGCCCGGCGGGTCTTCGCTGTGCGCTTCCGGCGCTCGGACAACCCCGTCTGACCGAGATTGCCCGAATTGTTACTCACCAAATCGTGATCATTCCCTAAAGCTGGACCGTATCGGTGCCGAAGGAGTGGTGACCCGTCCCACCACTTCCCAGGAGGCCTGGTGTCTGTTCTCCTCGAGCAACCGTCCAGCCTGGTCGCCTACCGCCCGAACAAGCCGACGGCCATGGTCGTCGTCGCCGACCCCCGCGTTCGTTCCACCGTCACCCGTCACCTGTGGGCCCTCGGGGTGCGCGACGTCATCGAGGCGTCGTCCGTCGCGGAGGCCCGCCCCCGTATCGGCAACCCGCGCGACATCTGCGTCGCCGACGTCCACCTCCCCGACGGCTCCGGCCTCACCCTGCTCTCCGAGACCCGTGCCGCGGGCTGGCCGAACGGCCTGGCCCTCTCCGCCGCCGACGACATCGGCGCCGTGCGGAACGCGCTGGCCGGCGGCGTCAAGGGCTACGTCGTCACCGGCACCCGCACCAACCTGGGCATCCCGGGCCGTCCCGGCGCCGCCCCCATCGGCGCCGCCGCCGCCCGGATGCACCGCCGCCCGCCGGGCGCCCCCGGTCACCCGGGTGGCTACCGGGAGCTGTCGGGACGTGAGGTCGAGGTGCTGAGGCTGGTTGCGGAGGGCCAGTCCAACAAGGCCATCGGCGTCTCGATGGGCCTGTCCGCACTCACCGTCAAGAGCCACCTCGCCCGGATCGCCCGCAAGCTCGGCACCGGCGACCGGGCCGGCATGGTCGCGGTCGCCCTGCGTACCGGCATCATCCACTGAGCCGTACGGCGGGTGATCACCCGCCGCGGACCGGCCCCGCGCCCGTCGACGGAACGTTCCGTCGACGGGCGCCCTGTGTACCCGGCGTACACAGCTACCCTTGACAGGTGACCGACGCCCAAGAGACCGCAGCAGAGACGACACTGCGAACCACCGGGGGCGCTCCTCCGGACGACCTCCCCCCGGCGCCGGTCCCCTTGCTGGAGCCGCGTGAGGGCATTCCGCCCGTCACCGCCGACCCGGAGGCGCTCGCCGAAGTCGTCGCGGCCTTCGCCGCGGGCCACGGCCCCGTGGCCGTCGACGCCGAGCGCGCCTCCGGCTACCGCTACGGACAGCGGGCCTATCTGGTCCAGCTGCGCCGGGCCGGAGCGGGGACCGCACTGATCGACCCCGTCGGCTGCCCCGACCTGTCGGGTCTGGGGGCCGCCGTCGCCGACGCCGAGTGGGTGCTGCATGCCGCGACCCAGGATCTGCCGTGTCTGCGTGACATAGGCATGGTCCCGGACCGGCTCTTCGACACCGAACTCGCGGGCCGGCTGGCCGGGTTCGCCCGGGTGGGGCTCGGCGCCATGGTCGAGAACATCCTCGGCTACGCGCTGGAGAAGGGACATTCGGCCGTCGACTGGTCGACCCGCCCGCTGCCCGAGCCGTGGCTGCACTACGCCGCGCTCGACGTGGAGCTGCTGGTCGACCTGCGGGACGCGCTGGAGGAGGAGCTGACCCGGCAGGGGAAGCTGGAGTGGGCCCACCAGGAGTTCGCGGCCATCGCCGCCGCCCCGCCCGCCCCGCCGCGCAAGGACCCCTGGCGACGTACGTCGGGGATGCACAAGGTCCGGCGACGACGGCAGATGGCCGTGGTGCGCGAGCTGTGGACGGCCCGGGACCGCATCGCCCAGCGCCGCGACGTGTCGCCCGGCAAGGTGCTGGGCGACGCGGCGATCGTGGAGGCCGCGCTGGCGCTGCCGGTGAACGCCCGGGCGCTGTCCGCGCTCAGCGGCTTCGGCCACCGGATGAGCCGTCGCCAGCTGGAGCAGTGGCAGGCCGCGGTGGACCGGGCCCGGGAGCTGCCGGAGGCCGAACTTCCGCAGCCCGGCCAGCCGGTGGCCGGTCCGCCCCCGCCGCGCGCCTGGGCCGACAAGGACCCCGCCGCGGCGGCCCGGCTCTCGGCGGCCCGCGCCGCGGTGACGGCGCTGGCCGAACGGCTGAATCTGCCGCAGGAGAACCTGATCGCCCCGGATACGGTCCGGCGGCTGTGCTGGGAGCCCCCCGAGGAGCCGACGACCGACGCGGTGGCGGACGTTCTCGCTGGTCATGGGGCCCGTCCCTGGCAGATCGACCAGGTGTCGACGGTCCTGGCCGGCGCCCTGCGGACGGACTCGGCGTGACCTCCGTCGCGATGTGACGCGCGTGGACCGGCGGCCTCGGCCGCCGGTCCTCATTCATGCTCCGAATTCATGCTCCGACCTGTGACCTTCGACGCTACGGCGGCGAAGACTGGGCAGCATGGTTACTCATAAGTAGCATGAGGGTGTGGAGGCGCGCCGATGGCGTGCCCGCAGCAGTGCCATCCCGCACCTGGAGGAGAGCCAACGTGCCTCGTACCGCTAGGGACGTCGTCTTCGTCGACGGCGTCCGTACCCCGTTCGGCAAGGCGGGCCCGAAGGGCATCTACCACGAGACCCGCGCCGACGACCTGGTCGTCAAGTGCATCCGGGAGCTGCTGCGACGCAACCCGGATCTTCCGCCGGAGCGCATCGACGAGGTGGCCGTCGCCGCGACCACCCAGATCGGGGACCAGGGCCTGACCATCGGCCGCACCGCGGGCATCCTGGCCGGGCTGCCGCAGTCCGTCCCCGGCTACTCGATCGACCGGATGTGCGCCGGTGCGATGACCGCCGTCACCACCACCGCGGGCTCCATCGCCTTCGGCGCGTACGACGCGGTCGTCGCGGGCGGCGTGGAGCACATGGGCCGCCACCCGATGGGCGAGGGCGTCGACCCGAACCCGCGGTTCGTCTCCGAGAAGCTGGTCGACGAGTCGGCCCTCTTCATGGGCATGACGGCGGAGAACCTGCACGACCGGCTGCCGCACCTCACCAAGCAGCGCGCCGACGAGTACGCGGTGCGCAGCCAGGAGAAGGCCGCCAAGGCGTACGCCAACGGCAAGATCCAGCAGGACCTGGTGCCCATCTCGGTGCGCCGCACCACCCCCGAGGGCGGGGAGACCGGCTGGGGGCTCGCGACCTCCGACGAGCCGATGCGCCCGGGCACCACGCTGGAGAACCTGGCCACGCTGAAGACCCCGTTCCGGCCGCACGGCCGGATCACCGCGGGCAACTCCGCGGGGCTCAACGACGGCGCCACCGCCTCCCTGATCGCCTCCGAGGACTTCGCCCGGGAGCTGGACCTTCCGGTCAGGATGCGCCTGGTGTCGTTCGCCTTCGCGGGCGTCGAGCCCGAGGTGATGGGCTACGGCCCGGTCCCGGCCACCCAGAAGGCCCTGGCCAAGGCCGGGCTGACGATCGATGACATCGGCCTGTTCGAGGTCAACGAGGCGTTCGCCGTCCAGGTGCTGTCGTTCCTGGACCACTACGGCATCGCGGACGACGACCCGCGCGTCAACCAGTACGGCGGCGCGATCGCCTTCGGCCACCCGCTCGCCTCCTCCGGCGTCCGCCTGATGACGCAGCTGGCGCGGCAGTTCGAGGAGCAGCCGGAAGTCCGCTACGGCATCACCACCATGTGCATCGGCTTCGGCATGGGTGGCACCGTGATCTGGGAGAACCCGCACTTCGAGGGGAACAAGTGACTACCACCGCAGAGCTTCTCAAGGGAGCGGCCGAGCTGTTCCCGGACGAGGTCGTGACGCAGGCGCACGTCCGCCACCTCGACCTCCCCCAGGACGCGGGCCGTTTCGCGCTCATCACCCTGGACAACGGGCTGGACCACACCAAGCCCACCACCTTCGGCCCGGCCTCGCTCGCCAATCTCGACGCGGCGATCGACCAGGTCGAGCAGGAGGCCGCGGACGGCGCGATCACCGGCGTCGGCATCACCGGCAAGCCGTTCATCTTCGCCGTCGGCGCCGACCTCAAGGGCGTGGAGCTGCTGAAGCGCCACGAGGACGCGCTCGCCATCGGCAAGGGCGGCCACGACGTCTTCAAGCGGCTGTCCCACCTCGCCGTGCCCACCTTCGCGTACTACAACGGCGCGGCGATGGGCGGCGGCGTCGAGGTCGGCCTGCACTGCACCTACCGCACCGTCTCCGGCGCGCTGCCCGCGTTCTCGCTGCCCGAGGTGTTCCTCGGCCTGGTCCCCGGCTGGGGCGGCTGCACCCTGCTGCCGAACCTGATCGGCGCGGACCGCGCGGTCTCGGTCATCATCGAGAACTCGCTCAACCAGAACAAGCAGCTCAAGGGCCAGCAGGTCTACGAGCTGGGGATCGCCGACGCCATCTTCGAGGGCGCCGACTTCCTGGAGCAGTCGCTGATCTGGACCGCGTCCGTCCTCAAGGGCGAGCTGGAGATCGTACGGCCCGAGATCGACCGCGGCGACGCCTGGCACGAGGCCGTGGTGCGCGGCCGCGCCATCGCCGACGGCAAGGTACACGGGGCGGCCCCGGCCGCGTACCGCGCGCTGGAGATCATCGACGCGGCCCGCAACGGCGACCTCGCCCGCGGCTACGAGGCCGAGGAGAAGGCGCTCGCCGACCTCATCATGGGCAGTGAGCTGCGCAGCGGCATCTACGCCTTCAACCTGGTGCAGAAGCGCGCCAAGCGGCCGGCCGGTGCCCCGGACAAGTCGCTCGCCCGCCCCGTCTCCAAGGTCGGCGTGGTGGGCGCGGGGCTGATGGCCTCGCAGCTCGCGCTGCTGTTCGCGCGCCGCCTGGAGGTGCCGGTCGTGCTGACCGACATCGACCAGGAGCGCGTCGACAAGGGCGTCGGCTACGTCCACGACGAGATCGACAAGCTGCTGCTCAAGGGCCGTATCAACCAGGACAAGGCCAACCGGCTCAAGGCCGCGGTGACCGGGTCGCTGGACAAGGCCGCCGCCTTCGGGGACGCCGACTTCGTCATCGAGGCCGTCTTCGAGGAGATGGGCGTCAAGCAGCAGGTGTTCGCCGAGGTCGAGGCGGTCGTGCCGGAGCACGCCATCCTCGCCACCAACACCTCCTCGCTGTCGGTCAGCGAGATGGCCTCCAAGCTGAAGCACCCCGAGCGGGTCGTCGGCTTCCACTTCTTCAACCCGGTCGCGATCCTGCCGCTGCTGGAGATCGTCCGCGGCGAGAAGACCGATGACGCGTCGCTGGCCACGGCCTTCGGGGTGGCCAAGAAGCTGAAGAAGACCGCCGTCCTGGTCAAGGACGCCCCGGCGTTCGTCGTCAACCGGATCCTGACCCGCTTCATGGGCGAGATCCAGAACGTCATCGACGAGGGCACCCCGGTCGACGTCGCGGAGCGCGCGGTCGAGCCGCTCGGGCTGCCGATGTCCCCGCTGGTGCTGCTGGAGCTGGTCGGCCCGGCCATCGGTCTGCACGTCTCGGAGACGCTGCACGGCGCCTTCCCGGACCGCTTCACGGTCTCGGAGAACCTCAAGCGCGTGGTCGAGGCGGGCAAGCGCGGCTTCTACGTCTACGACTCGGGCAAGCCGGAGCTGGACCCGGAGGTCGCCGCGCTGCTCCAGCAGGGCGACACGGTCCTGACGGAGGAGCAGGTGCGCGCCCGGGTGCTGGACGCCGTCGCGCAGGAGATCGGCCTGATGCTGGACGAGGGCGTCGTCGCCGAGGCGCAGGACATCGACCTGTGCCTGATCACCGGCGCCGGGTGGCCCTTCCACCTGGGCGGCCTCACGCCGTACCTGGACCGTGAGGGCGTCTCGGAGCGGGTGAACGGGAAGCGGTTCCTGGCCCAGGGGGTCGCGAGCGTCCCGGCGTAGCTCCGTTACGCCGCGCCGATGTCGGGCGCCGGGCGGGCCGATGGTCCGCCCGGCGCCCGCGTCGTCGTTACGGGGTCATTCCCCGACGCGGGACCAGGCGCGCAGGGCCAGGCCCCGCTCGTCCGTCTTCTGACGCGCCACCAGCAGCCCGCCGTCCGGCGCGAGCGCGGCCAGGACCACCAGCCCGCGCCCGTCGAGGGCCAGCGCCGGGTGCTGGGCGCCGGGGTCGCCGGACGGCGTCCACCACACGCCCGCCGCCTCGTCCTCCGCCGGATGCGCGGCGACGGCCAGCCGGCCGCTCGAGGCGTCGCGGTGCGCCAGGACGACGCAGTCGTGGCCGTCCACCGGGGCACGCAGCGCCGCGACC
>NZ_RIBZ01000103.1:0-6244 GCF_003721215.1 Streptomyces botrytidirepellens | reverse complement strand
TCTTGCCCTTGCCGGGGCCGCCGCTCTGCTGACCGCCGCCTTGCTGGCCGCCACCGCCACCGTCGCCGGAGGCGTTGTTCGCGCCGTCCTTCGCGGCCTGGACGGTCTGGTCGAGGCCTTCCTTGACGGCCATCCCTGCAGCAACGGGTGGTGCGGCCTTGCCCGCCGTGCTGGTGGCGCCACCTGCGCCAGCTGCGCCGCCGCCCCCGCCGCTGTCGGCCGAGTTCTTGGACGCAGCCCGCGCCTTCATATCGTCCTGCTTCTGCTTCACCCCCTTGGCGCGCTGGCCCGCCTCGTCCTTGACCTGAGCCATGGTCTGGATCTCGTCACCGACCAAGGGCAGCCACTTCGCGATCTGAAAGGGCATGAACAGGGCGATGAACAGCAGGGCAGTGAAGGTGATACAGGTGCCGATGGCCTGCGGCACGGTTATGCGGTGCCAGCTGTCGGCGGCGCCGTCCAAGAGGGCACCCGCCAGGGCGAGAGCGAGGTAGATGCCCAGCTTGCTGGCGATGACCCCGCCCATGATGCCGACCCATTTGCGGGTATTGCCCCACAGATCCTTGTCGACCAGGCCGGAGAAAACCAGCGGGCCGAAGATCAACCCGAGCAGGATGAGCGCGTTGCGCACGACGAGCATCACCCACAAGCCGAACACCGCGAACAAGATCATCAGAGCGAGCGGAATGGCGATGACCACCCCAAAGGCGGTAGAGGCGATGATGGCCAATGGGATGGCGAAAACCACCATTCCGCCGACGAATACCTCATTGATGTAGTCACCGAGGATCGCCTCTGCCGCACTGTCGACGAAATCGACTAGGTACGCCACAGCCGCTGGCATGAATCCCGCCACGACCACGGACATCAGCAGGTAGCCGACGTTCTCCATCGCGGCCTGGGCGATCGGCACACCCCGGACCACCCGCTTCACCACCGATATCAGCCACTGAACCATGGTGAAGACGGTGGCGAGGGCGAAGACGAGACCATACAGGCGCAGAAAACCTGGGTTTCCCCAGTCGATTTCCATCATGACTAGTCCTCCTTGCCCTTCTTGCCTTTCTTGGGCTCGGACGGCTTCTTGCCGGTGAGTTCTTCACCGAAGGCGGAGAACATTCCCTTCGTTCCGGAACGCAGCTTCTGTTCCATGTAACCGAGTGGATCGGAGGCGAAATCAATGGTTTCGTTCACGCGGTCGACAACATAGTCAGCACCCGACTTGTCGTACGCCCACTTGGCGCCCTCCTTCGCCTTATTGCAGACGGTCTTTCCGCCCGGCAGATTGCAGGGGTTGACCCAGCCGGGGGCGGCCTGTGCCTTAGGGGCTGCGGGGCTGGCCACAACGATGGAGGCCGCGAACATGGCGGCGACAAGCCCCTGCGCGATGCGCCGCCGCGCGAAATCAGCCTGCATAGTGCGGTGCCTCGAATTCCTTGTTGGCCAGGCGCATTTCATCGGTGGACGACGCCGACTGGTCGGCCGCGACCAGCGGAGTGGGACCGTCGGTCTGGTCGATCGTCGCGACCTTCCAGTCACCCTCCTGCCACTGCAAAATCAGCGTGTAGGTCGAGTAGGTGCCGGAGACCGGCATCTTCGACTTGTCGGTGGGGACCCCGACGACCTCGCTCATCCAGACCCGGACCGTGGCCGTGTCCTCGGAGTAGGACCGCACGCCGGTGCCGAGCGAGGCAGCCCGCATGACCATGTCGGGAGCTGTCTGCTCGGTCGCGCCGAGCGACGCCATCAGGCCCTTGACCGTCTGGTCGTCCTGCGCCTGCTGGTCAGCCAGCGCAGAGGGCGTCATCACCGTCTTCAGTACCTGGTGACGCAGCGCTTGGTCGGTGAAGTACCCCGGCGAGGAGCGGGCGACCTGGTAGTTGACCGCGGCCGCCGCGGCGCCGTCCTTGGTGCGCGGATACCCGACCGGGACTCCGCTCTTGACGGTCTTCGCCTTGGCGCCGGGCCNCGGATACCCGACCGGGACTCCGCTCTTGACGGTCTTCGCCTTGGCGCCGGGCCCGCTGCCGCCGGCTTGGGAGGTGGGCGTGGAGTCAGCGGGTGTCTCTGGAGTGTCCGAAGCATCCGTGCCACCCCCGCCGCCGAACAGGGTCAGCGCTATGCCGAGCGCCAGCACGACGCCGAAGATGATCGCGCCGATCTTGACCTTGCGCCACGGAGACGCCGCCCCGGCCCCGGGAGTCTCCGGTGCCTTTGCCGTCAGACTCCGCGTACCGGTCTGCTTCTGGTTGCCGGCCATTAGATTCCAAACCCGTAGACGATGCCGAAGAGTGTCGACATGGAGGCGACTGCGAAAAGGCCCAGAAGGGAGCTGGCGACCATGGTCTGCCCCTTCTTCGTCTCCATCGTGTTGTGCTGCTGGTTTCCGACGCGGATATGGACGGAGCCAACGATGGCGCTTCCGAGCAGGAAGAGAACGGCGCCGGCCATGACCACGCCGACAATGATCTTTGCCTTGGTGCCGATGGCGCCGAATACTGCCCAGTCGGGCTTGATCCCGTCTGTGATAGTGCCTATGCCGCCGTCTGCTGCGAACTGCACCACCTGCTGTGCTACCTGCACGAATCCCTCCCAGGCTGCGAAAGCCTGCCCCAGTCCGCGTGAAGGACCTGGACAATCGGTCGTCGACAGCGAGGAATTCGCGCGTCGCGCCGAATAATCGTCAGCCGAATATGGGGAGGCGGCTGAAGAGCCGTCCCAGCAGATGCGTTGACGCATCCGCAATTCGATGCCTTAGGATTCAGCGCGAGTTGTCGATTCCCTGCTGCTTTCACTCGGCGCAGACGCTAGCCGCGCAATGTGCGGCCATGTAGTGGCGCATTCGCAGCCTTGGGACGCCCGGCTAAACGGGTTCACCCCATGGCACGGGAATTGCGGTTTCCGTCCCTCGTGGCGGGATGCGCATCGACGACTGGGGATCGAGATATGGGCACAGTCATACGCATCGCTGGGGGTGGAGTCGCGGCGATGTGCGCTGGTGTGCTCTGCCTGCCGCTGATGCTGGGCAGCGGCGGGTCGGGGAACGGACCGGCATGGGAGGACTCCTGCACACCCAGCAGCCCGGCCATGCAAGTGGCCAGCAAGAAGCAGGAAATCCCGGCCGCAGAGGCCGGGGGGCAGGTCACGGTGCCCTTGAACCCGCAGGGCAAGCAGCAGAGCGCCAACTGGACGGGGGAGCAGAAGCGCAACGCCAGCGTGATCACCAACGTTGCGCGCAGCCGCGGTCTTCCGCCTCGTGCGGCGGTCATCGGCGTAGCCACCGCGATCCAGGAGTCGATGCTCAAGAACATCCGGCACGGAGACCGCGATTCCCAGGGCCTGTTCCAGCAGCGTCCCTCACAGGGCTGGGGCACTGTCGCGCAGATCACCGACCCGATCCACGCGAGCAACTCCTTCCTTGCGCGCCTGGCCAAGGTCGGCAAGTGGCAGACCAAACCGCTCACCCAGGCCGCCCAGAACGTACAGCGTTCCGGCTTCCCCGATGCGTACGCTCAGTGGGAGAAGGCCGCCGGTGAGCTCGTAGTCAAGAGCTGGGGCAAGAAGGCCGTGCTCTCCACCACCTCCGGGTGCGACGCCGTCAAGAACGCCGCCAACTCCACCGACACCAAAGGCAAGGGGGGATGGGCGCTGCCCGTGGAGAACTCCCGTGTCACCACCCCCTACAAGGCCGGCGGCGGCATGTGGTCCTCCGGTAGCCACACCGGTATCGACTTCCCGGTTGCCACCGGCACCCGCGTCCAGGCCGTTGGCACCGGCACCGTCGTCGAAGCCGGATGGGGCGGCGCGTACGGCAACAACGTCGTCATCAAAATGAGCGACGGCAAATACACGCATTACGGACATCTCTCGAAAATCTCCGTGAGCAAGAACCAGACCGTCAAGGCACGCCAACAGATCGGCCTCTCCGGTGCGACCGGCAATGTGTCCGGCCCCCACTTGCACTTCGAAGCCCGCACAGGACCCGCGTACGGATCCGACATGAACCCCGTCGCATATCTCCGCAGCCACGGACTCTCGCTCTGACCCCTGAAGGAGGAGCGCCCGCGGCACCATGTCGCGGGCCGCACACCATGAACACCAGCACACGCCACCAGGTCCACATCAGCCGCGACGGCCAGCTCCACATCGACGGCGAGCCGCAGGTCGTCCCCGACGGAGTCGACCCTTCGCAGGTCGTCGTCCAGGCCCTCCACATCGAGGCCGCTGGCAGCGGCTTGCCAGCCCTCGTCCAAGTCGAGGACGAGCGCAGCAACTCCCACTTCGACATGCAGGTCATGCCCGATGGCACCACCCAGGCCACAGGAGCCCCGCCCGCGGTCCCCCAGCCGGTGCCAGCCGAGTCCGGGGAACAGACGGGCAGCCTCTTCGACCGGCTTGCCGCCGCCCAGGCCGCCGGCCGGGCACACGACTTCGATACGGCAAAAACGACTGCCGACGACATCCTGCAGCAACTCACGGCCGAGCAGGGCGACACAGCCGCCGGGACCCTCGAGGCCGCGCAATTCCGGGCCGACCTGGCCTATCTGAGCGGAGAGTACGCCTTCGCCACAGCCTCATGGACCTGGCTCGCCCTCGCTTGGCTCGATCGGCTCGGACCGGGCAAGCGGCGCACCCAGGTGGCGGCACAGAACGCGGCCCAGGCGTGGATGCAACTACCGCCTCACGAGGCAGCCCCCTTGGCCTCGGACCTGGTCAACATGCTCCTGGAAGTGACCGCCCCAGAACGCACCGCAACCATGCGCGCCCAGATCGCCGAGCGGCTCGAACAGCTCAACAACTAGGCAAAGTCAAGACTCATCGGGCCTTGACAACCTTGCAACATCATCTGGCTGCTACAGTCATTCTGTCGCAAGCACGACCACCCTTACGTGCGCAACAGCTTCGACGGCCAAGGAGGCAGGACCATGCGGCGCCTAACGGTGTTCGTCCAGGGAATCCTCGCGTTCGGTGTCGGCATCATGATGCTCGTCAGCTGCCTGATGGCCGCCGCCCACGGTGGCCTGAGCGTCGAGGTGGCTCAGTCAGTCGGCCTTCTCGCCCTGTTCCTCGGATTGCTCCTGATCATCGAGCGCCGGACAACCGGGCGCTGGCACAGGTGGTCGCGCCGCTGAGGCTGGCGCCCGGTCCTCAGCGTGGCGACTGCGGCTGAATGGCCCATCTTGAGATATGCGCGAGGCCCCGCCCGTTGTCAGCTACTCGGGCGGGGTCATTCTGGCGGTTCCGTCTGGACCCGGTCTCATAGCCGATGGCGACAGCGTGCGGAGGTGTCCGGGCACGGAGCGAGAGGCGGGCCCCGTAGAACAGTCGGCCCTGCGGTCTTCGGGTTCACTCTCAGAATCGCGGCGAGCTGGGCGTGGGGTGTGCACGGACGAAAAGGCGGAACGAAGCGGTTCATAGTCGGTGAGCTGCGGCTGGCACATCACCCGCGGACGGGCCGAGCGATGTGCTGGCGCTCGGACTGGACGCCGTGGCCGAGCAGCGGGTTCCTCGGCTACGGCAACGGACGGGTGCTGGTCGCCCCCGCACAGTGCATGGATGTCCACACAGAGAGGGCCGGACGGGGCAGAAGTGCCAAGGCACGTGGTTGAAGCTGAGTTCGACGAGCTGCCCGTCTCCAGGGATGGCCAGGAGGCAGTCGCGAACGCCGGTCGAAGCCATTGGTTGCAGCATCAGCGCCCGGATGGCAGGGCCTTCTGGCGGGTTGTGCAGTGGGTGGGCATCGACCCGCAGTCCGCTGCCACGCGGAGCGTCCTGGCGGCCGTCGCCGTAGCTCGTGATGACGGTCCAGATCCGGGCAGAGGTGGGCTGGTCACACAAGCCAGCGGGAGGCCTGAGCCAAGTCCCGGGCCATGAAGGGGCGAGGCGAAGAGGAAATGGTTATTGCATGTTTCATCTTCGTCGCTGCGGTCGGCGAGCACCTGACGCGGAGTCGATTGCCGCGACACCTTCGGTCAGCATCCAGTGGCCTTCGGACATCCGGTGATAGAGAGTGCCGGAACAAAAAAGAGAGACCAGCCATACCCGCACCCGCGAAGGGCACAGGATTTCGAGTGCTCACCTCGTCGGATGAGCTTGTGAGATGGCTGGTCCCGCAACCAGTTAAGCACACCTTCCACGCCGCCAGTCAAACCACCGGTTGCGGTCGGGTAGCCGGAGACCATTGCTGATCCCCGGCCCCCTCAGAACCGGACGTGCGAGCTTTCCCCGCATCCGGCTCAAGCAA
>NZ_RIBZ01000101.1:0-16471 GCF_003721215.1 Streptomyces botrytidirepellens | reverse complement strand
CGCCGAGTGCCGCTCGGCCCCGTCCCGCGCCGAGTGCCGCCCGCGGCCGCTCCGCGCCGATCGTTGCCCGGGCCCGTTCGCCGCGGGCTGTCCGGGGCGGCGGTCCAACCGCCCCCGCGCCCGCCGCGTTCACGTCCGGCGGCGGCGTGTCTGCCACGCCGCCGCGGCGCCGAGGGCGACCACGACGGCCACGCCGCCGATCAGCCCCGCCGACGGGCCGCCGTCGCTCTCACCATCGCCGTCCTTCCGCGCCGTCACTGCCTCGCCGCACCCCGACGTGGGGTAGCCCGCGATGGCGCACAGCAGCGCGGAGGAGTTGTAGCGCAGCGGCTTCGCGACCGCAGCCAGCGCCTCCCCGGCCGTCGCGTCCTCGCCCACCCGCGCGCACGCGGTACGGGACGTGGGTGGCGTACGGCCATCCGGCGCGTCCTTCGCGGTGCCGAAGTCGAGGACGACCGCGATCCGCTTCGTGCCGCCCTTGGGGGGCGTACCCGCGTCGCAGATCGCGTCGAAGCGGGCCGCGCCCCGCGGCGTGGCGGCGTCCCGGGAGTCCTCGCTGACGGCGAAGCGGAAGCCGATCATGTCGCCGTCGCCGGGCCGGGCCGCGGAGGGGCCCTGCGCCGCGTACGTCCAGCCGCCGCCGTCGCCGCTCCGCTGCCAGAACGACCAGTAGCGGTACCCGTCGGCCTGCGCGGGCGCGGCACCGGCGAGCACGGCCGCGAGCGGCAGCGCGAGGGCGAGCGACAGCCGGATCACCGCACGGCCGCCGACCATCAAAGCTGCTGCCTCTTACGGCCGCTGAGCAGGAAACCGATGCCCATGCCCGCGACCGCGCAACTGCCGACGATCCACCAGACGCTGCCCGACCCGCCGCCGTCGTCGTCCTTCGCGCTCTTCTCCGACGCCTGCGACGCGACCGGCTTCGGCCCGGTGGCGTTGAGCTGCTGTACGAGGTCGACGTCGCCGAAGTGCCGCGGGTCCCCACCGGCCGCGTGCGCCGCGAGCACCAGCTTGGCGAGCGCGCCCGGGTCGCCCTTCGCCCAGGCCGCCGCGCCGCTGTCCTTGCCCTGCAACCACTGCAACGGCCTGGCCGCGGCCGCGCTGTGCTCACCCGCGGCGAGCGCCATGATCGCGTCGGCGGTGGCGCCGAAGTCGGGCTGGGCCTTGGCGGCGCCGGGCGTCGTGGACTTCAGATGCATGCCGTTGTCGGCCATGGTGGTGGAGAGGTAGGCGAGTGCGGCCTCGGAGGCGTCCTCCGGCGCACGGTCCGCGCCACCGCCACCCTCGCACTTCAGCGGCTCGGGCTTCTTGCCGTCGTCCTTGCCCGCCGGGTCGAAGGCGAAGCCCGAGCCCCGGGTGGCCAGCGCCGCGCTCACGGTGGCCAGATCGTTGGCGGCGGGCTTGCCCTTGCCGGAGGTGTACGCGAACGCCCCCCGCTGCCCCGCCTTGGCCGAACAGTCCAACTGGAGCCCGAGCAGCGCGTCGTACGGCGTCTTGCCGCTCGCCGCGGACGCGACCTCCACCGGATCCATTCCGGCCGCGGCGAAGGCGCCGACCGCGACCGACGTGGAGTTGGCGTCGCTGGTGCCGCCGGGGTTCATGCCCCAGCCGCCGTCCTCGTTCTGGCTCCGCTTGAGCCAGCCGATGCCCTTCTCCACCGCCGACGAGCGGCCGCCCACCGCGGCCAGCGCCTGTATGGCGGCCCCGGTCGCGTCCGTGAACTCGCCCTTCTTCGGGTCGCACGCCTTCCCGGTGTCCGCCCGGTACGCGGCGAACCCGCCGTCCCCGCACTGCTGCCCGGCGAGCCAGTCGACGGCCGACGCGGCCGGTTTCACCCCCACCGCGTCCTGGGCGAGCAGCGCGAGCGACTGCCGCCACACCCCGTCGAACTTGGGGTCCTTCGTGCCGTACAGCCCCTCCGCACGCTTGCCGTCGTCGGCGGAAGCGGCCGACGCGGCGGGTGCGGCGGTCGCGCACAGGGCGGCGGAGATGGCCAGGGCCGCGACGCTGCGGCGTACGTTCATGGCTGGGGTGCCTCTCGATCAGGGGCGTGACGCAGCCACGCACGGCCGCCCACCCGCGCGCGGACCACTCCGTCGCGCCGATGGCACCGGGCTCAGCTCCGCATCCCACGACGGTGCCGCCGCCGGACACCCGGACGGCGGGAGCCTCCTGCGTCGCGCCCGCCCAGGTGCTCCGGCTCACACGGCCCGGCGGGGCGCGTGCTCACGGTTGCGGGTCAGCGCCGGATTTCCACCGACTTCCCCTGATCGAACGCGGATGAAGTTCTCCCGCCCACTTTAACCGGACGCCTCAACCCCCCGCGTCGGTGCCGCCACCCCCGCCCGCCTCGACGAACCGCGCGAGCTTCGCGAGCGCCATCCGCATACCCGTCTCGTTGTCGGCGGCGGGCACGGCGTCGGGGATCCCCTCGTGCACGACGAGGACATCGGTGCCACCGCCCGCATCAGTGAGCGTGGTCGTCATCGTCATCGTGCCGCGCAGCGCGGGGTCCTCGGCCTCGAACTCGATCGCCTCCACCACCTGCTCGTCCGGTACGAGTTTCACGAAACGGCCGTGGTACGTATCGGTGTGCGGGGCCGACTTGCCGGTTCCGGTCGGCACGTCGTAGGTGAGCGAGACGCGGAACCGGCCGCCCTCGCGGGCCTCGAACTCGTGCACACGCCCGCTCATACCGTCCGGCACCCGCCACGTCGCGATCGCGCGCCCGTCCACCAGCGCCCGGTAGACGGCCGCACGCGAAGCCCGCACATGCCCGGTGACCCTCGTGGTGTACATGGGTCGAACGTAGCGCCTTGCCACCCGTGATCGGCCGGATGCCGCCTGTTCACGGGTGAGTGAGCGCCCATACGCTGTGCGACCATCGCGTGCTGGGGGGCTCATGAACGGTCTCCGTACGGTCCTTGTCTGCCTTGTGATCGCGTGTGCCACGTCGGTGTCGCCCTTGGTGTCGCCGGCCGCGGCCGTGACGCCGAGCTGGTCGGCGCTGCCGGTGCCGGCGGCGGCCGCGCCGGTGACCGTGTCCGATCTCGCCGACCGCGGGCCGGGCGAGGTGTGGGCGACGGGGTACGAGCACGCCGCCGATGGACCGCGGCCGATGCTGTACCGGTGGGACGGCACGGCATGGAGCCGGGACACCACCTTCCCCGGCGCCGGTGAGCCGGGCCGGCTCGGCGAGGTGCAGTTCGTCGGCGAGGAGGTGTGGATCTTCCACAACCGCGCGGGCGAGGGGGAGATCCTGCGCCGGTCGGCGGGAGGGTGGAGTGCCGTCCCGCTGCCGCAGACCCTGTGGACCTACCAGGACTTCACCGCCGTACCGGGCGCCGCGTGGGTGGTCGGTGAGGACGCCACCGGGCTGAAGGTGCTGCACTACGACGGTTCCGGCTGGACCACCCAGTCCACCCCGGACGGTGTGCTGTTCCTGATGGGGATCACCGCACGTACCGCCAACGACGTCTGGGCCTGGGCGGACACCAGCACCGGGACCACCGTCCTGCGTTGGGACGGCACGGCGTGGCGGGACGCCAAGGTGTCGCTGCCGCCGAACAGCAACGTGCACACGATCCTGCTCGAACCGTCCGGCCGGGTCACGATCGGCGGCAGCCAGTACACCGACGGCGTGGCCCGCACGTACCTGATGGCCCGGAACGGGCACGCCTGGCGCACCACTTACCCACCGCTGGGCGACTCCTCCACCGGGGCCATGGTGCGCGGCCCGGACGGCGCGCTGTGGCTGCCGGTGCGCAGCGACCGTGCGTTCCAGTCGAAGTACGCCCGGGTGGACGGCCCCCGCACCACCTTCTCCTACGGCCCGGAGCGCACCAACGCGATCGACGTCACGCCGCGTGCCCTGGTCAAGGCCGGGTTGTCCCTGCTGTCCCTCGGGACCGTCGAGATCTACGGCTCGAAACCGAACCTGATGAGTGAGCGGCTGGGAGGCTGATCATGGCACGCAGACTTCTTGTCGCGGCGCTCGCCGTCGCCATGACCATCGTGACCCTCATGAGCTCGGCCGCGGCGGACACCCTGTCCTGGCACCACGTTCCGGTCCCGGCACAGGTACGCCCCCAGGCCGGGCTGAACGAGGCCGTGGCGTTCGGGCCGGACCGGGCGTGGGCGGTGGGCGCCGACGCCGTCGGTCGCGAGGCGCCGGGCTTCCCGCTGGTGCTGCGCTGGGACGGAACCGCGTGGCAGCGCCAGAGTCTGCCCGGGATCGGCTGGCAGGGAGAGCTGCTGTCCATCGCCGCGACCTCACCGACCGCTGTCTGGGCGGTCGGCCGCGACACGGCGGGCGGCGCCCATCTGCTCCGCTCCGACGGCACCGCCTGGTACGAGAGCCCGCCGCCGCGCGGTGTCGTGCTGACCAAAGCAGTCGCAGGCGGCGGTGAGACCTGGCTGATCGGTTCGCGGGACGGCGCGCAGGCGTTGCTGCGTTGGGACGGGAGCGGCTGGCGGGACGTGCCGGTGCCGCCGGGAACCGTGTACGGCCTGCACATCCTGGCGGCCGACGACGTCTGGGCCGCGGGCGCCACCGACTCGGGCGCGGCCGTGTCGCACTGGAACGGGCAGGCGTGGCAGCAGACGGTCGTGCACGGGTTCCCGCGGGCGGCCGTGGGGAGTGTGGTGGCGGTCTCGGCGACGGAGGTGTGGGCGGGTGGTACGGCCGGGTTCATCGGCGGCCCGGCGGGCAAGCCGATCCCGCCCCTGCTGGTCCGCTGGGACGGGCAGGCGTGGAACCGGGTGACCATGCCCGCCGACTTCGGTGGGATCACCTCACTGGCGCCCGACGCGTCCGGCCGGCTGGCCTGGGTCTCGGTGGCCAACTCGCTGAAGTGGGGCCCGCCGGGCAGCTCTCCACCGCTCGTCCCCGGGCCGGATTTCCTTGCCTGGGACGGACGGTCGTTCGCCGAGTACAGCGAACCGGCGGTGGCCGGGGAGGGCGACTCCCGGATGCTGGCGCTGGCGCCGGTGCCGGGCACGGCGACGGTGTGGTCGGTCGGCAGGGCCAACGGCCCCGAGGGCACCTTCGCCCCGCGCATCCTGCGGTTCGGCTGACCTGATGCGATCGCTGTGATCAGTCGGTGAGGTCCACGCGCACGGTCAGCAGGTCGGTGCCGAGGGCGCGGACCGCGGTGCTGTTGTAGCGGGGGAGGGCCTTGAGGCGGGTGCGGGCGTCGTCCTCGGGGAGGGGGTGGGCGGTGCCGGTGTGCCAGGTGCCATTGATGCGGACCCGGACCCTGGGGTCGGCCCGGATGTTCCGTACGTACTGCGACCGGTCGCCGAACTCCGAGACGAACCAGAACGCGTTGCCGACGCGGCGTCCGCCGACGGGGGTGCGCCGGGGCAGCCCGGATGTCCGGCCGGTGGTTTCCAGGAGGGTCTGGAACGGGAGCCGGGACAGGATCGGGTTGCCGATGCGTCGCTGGAAGGACGTGACGACGCGGTGCTTGAGTTCGTGGTGACGGGACATGCCGTGTGCGCTCCCTTTCGGTGGTGGGGCCATGGTGCACGGGGGTGGCCGACAGGCCCAAGGGCACGCGCCGGTCGGGGAACGGCGGGGAAAAAGGGAGTGCCGGGGGCCGGGGGGTTTGGTTGGGTGACGGCATGGACGAATGGGGACTTCTGGAACGTTCCGGTGGGCCGGTGACGCGGGGGCGGCTGGCGGGGGATCTGCGGACGCTGGGGGTGGGGGAGGGGGACGTCGTCATGTTCCACACCGAGTTGTCCGCCCTCGGGTATGTGGCGGGCGGCCCGCAGACCGTGATCGCGGCGCTGCTGGACGTCGTGGGGGAGCGCGGCACGCTCATGGCCTACTGCGGGTGGAACGACGCCCTGCCGTACGACGTCGCCACGTGGCCCGCGGAGTGGCAGGAGGCCGTGCGCGCCGAGCACCCCGCGTACGATCCGGCGCTCGGCGAGGCGGACCACGCCAACGGCCGGTTGCCGGAGGCGTTGCGGCACTGGCCGGGGGCGGTGCGCAGCGGCCATCCGGACGTGAGCTTCGCCGCGGTCGGGGCGGGGGCCGAGGGGCTGGTGGCCGACCACCCGTGGGACCACCCGCACGGGCCCGGCAGCCCACTGGCCCGGCTGGTCGAGGCCGAGGGGAAAGTGCTGCTGCTGGGGGCGCCGCTGGACGCGCTGACGATCCTGCACCACGCCGAGGCGGTGGCGGACGCGCCGGGCAAGCGGTTCGTCACGTACGAGCAGCCGGTCCTGGTGGACGGGCGCCGGGTGTGGCGGCGCTTCCGTGACATCGACACGGAGGACGCGGCGTACGACTACTCCCCGGTCGTCCCCGAGGGCACCTGGCCGTTCACGGTGATCGCGCGGGACGCGCTGGCCGCGGGCATCGGCACCCGGGGCCGGGTCGGGGCCGCCGAATGCCACCTGTTCGGGGCGGCGGAGCTGTTGCGGTTCGGGGTGGGGTGGATCGAGCGGAAGCTGCGGCGGTGAGCCGGGGTCAGCGGGCCCGGTAGGCGACGGGGTCGGTGCCGGGGACGGGTTCGGCCCGGCCCAGGTCGACCAGGCGGCGCAGGTGGGCCTCGGCCTCCGATACGGCGATGTTGCGGGAGCCGTAGGGGATGTCGGGCCAGGGGCGGTTCCACTCCATGCGCTCGGCGAGCTGCCAGGGGGTGAGCGGGGTGGTGAGCAGGGCACGGAGGTTCGCGAGGCGGGTCTCGTGGTGGTCGAGGAGGGCGCGGACGCGGGCGGGGGCGTCGGTGAAGGCGTACTGGTGGGCCGGGAGGACTTCGGCCGGGTCGAGGGCGGCGACGCGCGTCAGGGAGTCGAGGTAGTCGCCGAGGGGGTCGGTGCGGGTGGCGTCGGACGGGTCCTCGTACAGGCCGATGTGCGGGCTGATCTCGGGGAGGAGATGGTCGCCGGAGAAGAGCCTGCCGTGGCCGCGGAGGGCCGCGGGGTGAGCCTCTTCCAGGTGGAGGCAGACATGGCCGGGGGTGTGGCCGGGCGTCCAGATGGCCCGGAGCCGGCGGCCGGGGAGGTCGAGGAGTTCGCCGGGGGCGATCTCGCGGTCGGGGAGGGCGGCGCGTTGGCCCGGGAGGCTCGGGCGCCCCTCGGCGCGGGCGGCGCGCAGCGGGGCGAGGTGGTCCTCCGGGGCACCGGCCGCGGCCAGCTTTTCGGCGAGGTAGTCGAGCCAGAGCGTGGGTTCGGCCTCGCGGGTGCGGCGTACGACGTGGGCGTCGGCGCCGTGCATCGCGATCCACGCGCCCGAGGCCTCCCGCACCTGGCCGGAGAGCCCGTGGTGGTCCGGGTGGTGGTGGGTGACGAGGACGCCGTGGATCGCGGAGACGTCGGTGCCGCAGGCGGTGAGCCCGGCGGTGAGGGTGTCCCAGGCGGTCGGATCGTCCCAGCCGGTGTCGACGAGGACCGGTCCGCGGTCGGTGTCGAGGAGGTGGACGAGGGTGTGGCCGAGCGGGTTGTCCGGGATGGGGACGGGGATGCTCCACACCCCGCCGCCGTGGTCGGTGACGTCCGTCGCCTCTGGCACGGGGTTCCCCCTTTTCGCGAGTGCGGCCGGGCCGCGGCAGCGCATGCATTGCTGACTATAACTGGAACTGGTATCAGTTCTGATGCATCGTCAGATCTCGGCGGGAGGCATCAGCGATGGGCGACCTCATCGAGCACGGGCAGCTCTTCATCGGCGGGGCGCTGGTCGATCCGGCCGGGGCGGAGACCATCGAGGTCGTCTCGCCGCATACGGAACAGGTCATCGGGCGGGTGCCGCACGCCTCACGGGCCGATGTGGACCGGGCGGTGGCGGCGGCGCGGCGGGCGTTCGACGAGGGGGAGTGGCCGCGTACCTCGCTGGAGGAACGGATCGCCGTCGTCACGCGGATCAAGGACGCGATCGCCGTACGGCACGAGGAGATCGCGAAGGTCATCAGCGCGCAGAACGGCTCGCCGTACTCCTGGAGCGTCCTCGCCCAGGCGCTCGGCGCGATGATGGTGTGGGACGCGGCGATCACGGTGGCGCGCGACTTCACGTTCGAGGAGCGGCGGGCCGGGGTGCTCGGACCGCTGCTGGTGCGGCGGGAGCCGGTCGGGGTGGTGGCGGCCGTCGTGCCGTGGAACGTGCCGCAGTTCGTGGCGGGCGCCAAGCTGGCACCGGCGCTGCTGGCGGGGTGTTCGGTCATTCTCAAGCCGTCGCCGGAGACGCCGCTGGACGCGTATCTGCTGGCGGAGATCGCGACCGAGGCGGGGCTGCCGGAGGGGGTGCTGTCGATCCTTCCGGCGGACCGGGACGTCAGCGAGTACCTGGTCGGGCACCCGGGGGTCGACAAGGTGTCGTTCACCGGCTCGGTACCGGCGGGCAAGCGCGTGATGGAGGTGGCATCCCGCCAACTGACCCGGCTGACCCTGGAGTTGGGCGGCAAATCGGCCGCGGTGATCCTGCCGGACGCGGACCTGGAGGCGGCGGTCGCGGGCATCGTGCCCAACGCGTGGATGAACAACGGCCAGGCGTGCGTCGCCCAGACCCGCATCCTCGCCCCGCGCAGCCACTACGACGAGCTGGCCGAACGCTTCGCGGCCGCCGCCTCGGCCCTGGTGGTCGGCGATCCGCTGGACCCGGCGACCCAGGTCGGCCCGCTGGTCGCGCGGCGGCAGCAGCGGCGCTCGCTGGACTACATCGCGCTCGGACAGCGCGAGGGCGCCAAGGTGCTGACGGGCGGCGGCCGCCCCGCGGCCCAGGACACGGGGTGGTACGTGGAGCCGACGCTGTTCGGGGACGTGGCCAATACGATGCGCATCGCCCGGGAGGAGATCTTCGGCCCGGTCATCTGCCTGCTGCCGTACGGGGACGAGGAGGAGGCGGCCCGGATCGCCGACGACTCCGACTACGGGCTGTCCGGCAGCGTCTGGACGGCGGACGTGGCACACGGCATCGACTTCGCGCGGCGCATCCGCACCGGTACGTACTCCGTGAACACCTTCAGCCTGGACATGCTCGGCCCCTTCGGCGGCTACAAGAACTCCGGCCTGGGCCGGGAGTTCGGCCCGGAGGGCCTGTCGGCCTACCTGGAGCACAAGATGATCCACCTGCCGCAGGGGTGGGACGGGGAGCAGGGCTGATGGGCGACCGCTGGCGGATCGAGGTCGACCGCGGCGTCTGCATCGGCTCGGGATTCTGCGTGAGCAGCGCCCCCGGCGGATTCCACCTGGACGCGGCGCGCCAGTCGCATCCGGTGCAGCCGGAGGCGGACGCCTCCGAGGCGGTGCTCGTGGCGGCCGAGGGGTGCCCGGTGGAGGCCATCGCGATCCGGCTGCTCGAAAGCGGTGAACCGGTCTTTCCTCCCGACGAGTAGGTGTCGCTCCCCCTCCGGGCGCTCCCCCTCCGGGCGCTCCCCCTCCGAGCGCTCTCCCTCCGGGCGCTCCCCCTCCGGGAAGGGGGAGCGAGGGGGCGGGTAGACGCTGATCCCTCACACGGCGTAGGACTTCTGCGGTGCCGTCCACGCGGACCTCCACCATCCGCGCGACGACGATCAGACCCAGCCCTCGCACCGGGAGATGCGGATGGCGTCCACCCGGTTGCGCGCCCCGGTCTTACGGGTGATCGCGGCCAGGTAGTTGCGTATCGTCCCGTTGGACAGGTGCAGGGTCCGGGCGATCTCCGCGATGGAGGCGCCGTCGGCCGCCAGCGACAGGACGCCCAACTCGCGCTCGGTCAGCGGGATTTCGGCCGCCTTGAGGAAGCCGTAGCCCAGCGAGTCGTCGATGAACCGCTCCTGCTTCGCCACGTGCCGGATGCCGTCCAGCAGCCGCTGGGGCGGGGCGTTCTTGTCGATGTACCCGAGGGCCCGGGCCTTGTGCGCGCGGCGCAGCTGTCCGGGGCGCCCGGCGTTGGCGAGCACGAGCAGGCCGGACTCGGGACCGCTATCCGCCGCCGGGGCCTCGGCCATGAGCTTGCCCAACTCGCCCTTGCGGGCGGCCTTGTCGGAGCCGGGGCAGTCCGTGTCGACCACGCAGACGTGTGGCTGTAATGAGCGGGCTCTGCTACGCGCGTCACGCCATGCGGCGGAAGCCACCTCGAACTCAGGTTCGGCTTGTATCAGTGCGGCCAACGCGGACCGCAGCAGGTATGAATCATGTACCAGAAGAACCCGAATCACGGAGTTCTTCACCCCCTGTAGACGTTGTTCCGTCGCACGCCGTCGTCGCTCTGTCGCGCGCCGTTCATGAATACCGGGATTGCCCAGGGCGTGAACGCGAAATTTAAGCCAAAGGGGGGCGCGCAGGCGCACATCTTGCTGCCTCCGTGCGCCCTTGGGGTACATCGTGCGCCGCATGCGCCCCCATCGCGCCCATCATGCGCCGGGCGACTGCGCCCAGCAGGCGCGGACAGAGGGGGTGGTGAGGGATGGTGAGGGGGCGTCAGGGGTGCTCGGTCGGTGCCGTCAGATCGATCAGTCGGCAGACCGTCTCGATGTCGATCTTGACCTGGGCGATCGAGGCCCGCCCCGACAGCCAGGTGATCAACGCCGAGTGCCAGGTGTGCTCGATGACCCGCACGGCGGACAGCTGCTCGGCCGTCGGCGGGCCCTCCAGGCCCATCGCGTCGAGGATGATCGCGGTGGTGAGCCGGGAGACCGTGTCCACCTCGGGGCTCACCGAGCGGTCGGCGAAGGTGAGGGCCCGCACCATCGCGTCCGCCAGATGGGGTTCGCGCTGGAGTGCGCGGAAGGCGCGCATCAGGGTCTGGGCGACCCGGGTGGCCGGGTCCTCCTCGGTCGGCGGGCGCTTGCGCAGCGTCTCGTGCATGTGCTGCAACTGGTCCTGCATGGTGGCGACCAGCAGGTGGACCTTGGACGGGAAGTAGCGGTAGAGGGTGCCGAGTGCCACGCTGGAGTGCTCGGCCACCTCGCGCATCTGGACCGCGTCGAAGCCACCGCGGCTGGCCAGCCGGGCACTGGCGTGCAGGATGCGCCGGCGGCGCGCCTCCTGCCGCTCGGTCAGCTGCAAGGAGGCCGGCTTGACTTCTGCGGTCATTTGTCTCACTTCGGGTGCATAGTGTCTGCGCTGCGGTTGACAAACGGACACCGTGCATGATGGCAGGGTCGGCCTAGGGGCGCGAGTCAGTGAAACTCGTTCTAGGGTCGCGTGTCGCTCGAGCCCACCGTCCGCCGTCTGCGCAGCTTAGGTAGGTGGCCACCCGGTGGTGCGTCACGCGCCGATCACCGGCCGGTGCATGGGCGTTTGCCGGGCTCGCGTAGATATGGCCGCACCCCGGCCGGGGCTGTCGCGCGCAAGGGGCTACCGAGTGGTAGGAATCACCCGTCCCGGCGCCGGGGGCGACGGGTTCGCCAGGTATCTTCGAGACTTCTCGGGGGATCCGTTAGTGAAACTTGTTCTAGATAATCGTGAGCGGCTACGCTCCCGCTGAAGTGCATCAAGGAGGGGGCGCGAGTGACCGCAGAGGCCGCGCAGGAGACCGGAGTCGACCCGCTTCGGACGGCGCCCCCCACCGCCCCCGCGGAGGACCGGGCCCAGGGCGGCGACCGGCCGCTGCGCATCGCGCTGCTGAGCTACAAGGGGAACCCGTTCTGCGGAGGCCAGGGCGTCTACGTACGCCATCTCTCCCGTGAACTCGCCCGGCTCGGCCACACCGTCGAGGTGATCGGCGCCCAGCCGTACCCGGTCCTCGACGCCGAGGACGGCGTCACCCTCACCCGGCTGCCCAGCCTCGACCTCTACCGCCAGCCCGATCCGTTCCGCACGCCCGGGATCGCGGAGTACCGGGACTGGGTCGACGCGCTGGAGGTCGCCACCATGTGGACCGGCGGCTTCCCCGAACCGCTCACCTTCAGCCTGCGCGCCCGCCGCCATCTGGCCGCCCGGCGCGGCGCGTTCGACGTCGTCCACGACAACCAGACCCTCGGCTACGGGCTGCTGGGCATGGAGCGCACCGGCTTCCCGCTGGTGACCACCATCCACCACCCGATCACCGTGGACCGCCAGTTGGAGCTGGACGCCGCGGACGGCTGGAAGCGCCGCCTCTCCGTGCAGCGCTGGTACGGCTTCACGCGCATGCAGAAGCGGGTGGCCCGGCGGCTGCCCTCGGTGCTCACCGTCTCCGGCTCCTCGCGCCGGGAGATCGTCCAGCACCTCGGCGTCCGGCCGGGGCGGGTGCACGTCGTCCACATCGGCGCGGACACCGAACTGTTCGCGCCCGACCCCGCCGTGCCGGTGATCCCCGGGCGGATCGTGACCACCTCCAGCGCCGACGTACCGCTCAAGGGGCTGGTCCACCTGGTCGAGGCGCTCGCGAAGGTCCGCGCCGACAACCCGGACGCCCACCTCGTGGTCGTCGGCAAGCGCCCCGAGGAGGGGCCGGTGGCCACCGCCATGGCCCGCTACGGGCTCCAGAGCGCCGTCGAGTTCGTCAAGGGCATCAGCGACCCCGAGCTGGTCGACCTCATCCGCGGCGCCCAGATCGCCTGTGTGCCCTCCCTGTACGAGGGGTTCTCGCTGCCCGCCGCCGAGGCCATGGCCACCGGCACCCCGCTGGTCGCCACCACCGGCGGCGCGATACCCGAGGTCGCGGGCACGGACGGCGAGACCTGCCTCGCCGTGCCGCCCGGCGACGCGGGCGCGCTCGCCACCGCCCTGAACCGGCTGTTCGCCGACGCGGACTTGCGCAGGCGCCTCGGCGCCGCCGGACGGGAGCGCGTGCTGCGCCGCTTCACCTGGGAGCAGGCCGCCCGCGGCACCGTCGAGCACTACCGCGCGGCGATCGGCGCACAGGCCCGCGCCGCCCGGGCCCGTGCCGTGCGCTGAGCGCCCCACCTGCCCCCACCTGGCTTCGACCCGACCCCACGACCCCGCCGGACGAAAGCAGACCCCCGTGCTGACCGTCGATTTCTCCCGCTTCCCGCTCGCCGCCGGCGATCGCGTCCTCGATCTGGGCTGCGGCGCCGGACGCCATGCCTTCGAGTGCTACCGGCGCGGTGCGCGGGTCGTCGCGCTCGACCGCAACGGCGAGGAGATACGCGAGGTCGCGAAGTGGTTCGCCGCCATGAAGGAGGCCGGTGAGGCGCCCGCCGGGGCCACCGCCACCGCCATGGAGGGCGACGCGCTGGCCCTGCCGTTCCCGGACGACAGCTTTGACGTCGTCATCATCTCCGAGGTGATGGAGCACATACCCGACGACAAGGGCGTGCTCGCCGAGATGGTGCGGGTGCTGCGCCCCGGCGGCCGGATCGCCGTCACCGTGCCGCGCTACGGGCCCGAGAAGGTGTGCTGGGCGCTGTCCGACGCGTACCACGAGGTGGAGGGCGGCCACATCCGCATCTACCGCGGCGACGAACTCCTGGAGCGGATGCGCGAGGCCGGACTGCGGCCGTACGGCACCCACCACGCGCACGGCCTGCACAGCCCGTACTGGTGGCTGAAGTGCGCCTTCGGCGTGGACAACGACAAGGCGTTGCCGGTGCGGGCGTACCACAAGCTGCTGGTCTGGGACATCATGAAGAAGCCGCTGGCCACGCGGCTCGCCGAGCAGGCGCTGAACCCGCTGATCGGCAAGAGCTTCGTGGCGTACGCGACCAAGCCCCACGCGCCGAGCGAGGACCAGGCGTGACGGCGCGCGGCCCGCGCCCCGGCCCCCGTACCGAACGGCTGACGCTGCCCGGCGTCCTCACCGCCGGCGAGGCGCTGCGCACCGTCGAGGGCATCGCCGCCGTCCAGCGCGCGGACGGCGCCATCCCGTGGTTCCGCGGCCACCACCTCGACCCGTGGGACCACGTCGAGGCGGCCATGGCGCTCGACGCGGCGGGCGAGCACGAGCGCGCCGAGGCCGCGTACCGCTGGCTCGCCGCCCACCAGAACCCCGACGGCTCCTGGTACGCCGCCTACCCCGACACCCCGGACGGGGTGGCCGCCGACGCCCCCACCGACCGCGCCCGCGAGACCAACTTCTGCGCGTACGTGGCCGTCGGCGTCTGGCACCACTACCTGGCCACCGGCGACGACACGTTCCTCGACCGGCTGTGGCCGACCGTCGTCGCCGCCGTCGAATTCGTACTGGGGCTCCAGCAGAGCGGCGGCCAGATCGGCTGGCGGCGCAAGGCCGACGGCACCGTCGACCCGGACGCCCTGCTCACCGGCTCGTCCTCCATCTACCAGGCCCTGCGCTGCGCGCTCGCCATCGCCGAACACCGCGAGGACCCGCAGCCGGACTGGGAGCTGTCGGCGGGGCTGCTCGGGCACGCGATACGCCACCACCCCGAGCGTTTCCTCGACAAGAACCGCTACTCGATGGACTGGTACTACCCGGTCCTCGCCGGCGCCCTCACCGGCCCCGCAGCCACCGCCCGCATCGAGGCGGGCTGGGACCGCTTCGTCGTCCCGGGCCTGGGCATCCGCTGTGTCGCCCCCAACCCCTGGGTCACCGGCGGTGAGAGCTGCGAACTCGCGCTGGCGCTGTGGGTGATGGGCGAGTCCGACCGCGCGGTGGAGATCCTGCGCTGGATCCAGCGGCGGCTGCGCGCGGACGACGGGATGTACTGGACAGGGTACGTCTACGAGGACGACGCCATCTGGCCCGAGGAGCGCACCACCTGGACCGCGGGCTCCCTGCTGCTGGCCGTGGCCGCGCTGGGCGGGGACGAGGCGACCACGGCCGTCTTCGGCGGCGAGCACCTGCCGCGGGGGCTGGACTCGGACTGCTGCGGGTAGCGGAGGTGGCTCAGCCGCGCCGGATGCGGCCCGCCACGGCGTGGCCGATGAACAGGTAGACCACCGCGGGCAGCCCGTAGTTGAGGACCGTCCGCAGCCAGTCGGTGTCCATCGTGAACAGGTCGTGGGACCAGCCCGCGAGCCAGCCCGCCGCGTCGCGGACCACGGTCACGAGGTCGTTGGCGGGGTTGGCGTCCAGGAGGGCGAAGAGGATCCACAGGCCGAGGATCACGGCGGTGATGTCCGCGACGACCATCACGACGGTCGCCGCCTGGTTGTTTCCGTAGCGATAATTTCGGGACATGCCGGACGTGTTGCCCCGGCGGTCCGTCCCAAACCACTCATGTGTTCAATTCCGCCAGCACCCGCAGCGTCTCCGGGTCCGGCGCGATCACCAGCAGGTCCGTCACCGGGCCCGTGCGCCACAGCTCCAGCCGTTCCGCGATGCGCCCGCGCGGGCCGATCAGGGACACCTCGTCGGCGAAGGCGTCCGGCACCGCCGCGATCGCCTCGTCGCGGCGGCCCGCGAGGAAGAGTTCCTGGACCCGGCGCGCCTCGTCCTCGTAGCCCATGCGGGCCATCAGATCGGCGTGGAAGTTGCGGGCCGCGTGGCCCATGCCGCCGATGTAGAAGCCGAGCATCGCCTTCACCGGCAGCAGCCCCTCCGCGATGTCGTCGCACACCCGCGCCCGGGCCATCGGCGCCACCATGAAGCCGTCGGGCGCCCCGGCGAGGGCCGCCTCGTACAGCGGGGTCCGCTGCGGCGACCAGTACAGCGGCAGCCAGCCGTCGGCGATGCGCACGGTCTGGGCGATGTTCTTGGGCCCTTCGGCGCCCAGCAGCACCGGGAGGTGGGGGCGGAGCGGGTGGACGATGGGCTTCAGCGGTTTGCCGAGGCCGGTGGCGTCCGGCCCGGCGTACGGATGCGCGTGGTAGCGCCCGTCGAGCCGTACGGGCGCCTCGCGGCGCAGCACCTGCCGGATGACGTCGACGTACTCCCGGGTGGCGGTGAGCGGGCTCGTGGGGAACGGCCGTCCGTACCAGCCCTCCACGACCTGCGGCCCCGACAGGCCGAGGCCGAGCATCATGCGCCCGCCGGACAGGTGGTCGAGGGTGAGCGCCTGCATCGCGGTGGCGGTGGGGGTGCGCGCGGCCATCTGCGCGATCGCCGTGCCGAGCCTGATGCGGGAGGTGTGGGCGGCGATCCAGGTGAGCGGGGTGAAGGCGTCCGAACCCCAGGACTCGGCGGTCCAGACGGAGTGGTAGCCCAGCTCCTCGGCCTGCCGGGCGAGTTCCAGATGGCGGGGGTCGGGGCCGCGGCCCCAGTAGCCGAGCGCCAGGCCGAGCCGCATGACAACCCCTCTCTGACGTTCTCTGACGTCACGTCAGGCCGTGTGCCGCCTGGACTGTACGGCCCGGGTGCGCACATGGCAACGGCCCCTCGCCCCCGTGGAGGGGGCGAGGGGCCGTTGCGCTGAGGAGATCAGCCGCGCTGGATGCCCGTGGTGTCCTGGAGGACGCCGCGGCGCCCGTCCTGGGTCTGCGCGACGAGCGCCTGACCGCGCTGCTCGACCGCCAGGTACCAGGTGCCGGGGGCCAGTTCGGCGATGGTGCTCGACGAACCGTCCTCGGCGTACAGCGGCCGGGCCACCGGCACCGCGAACCAGAACGGCGCGAAGTCGGAGCCGCCCGCCGCCTGGGCCGGGCCGGGCTGACCGGCCGGGCCCGGCTGGCCGCCGAAGGAGGGCTGACCCGGCTGGCC
>NZ_RIBZ01000097.1:0-2260 GCF_003721215.1 Streptomyces botrytidirepellens | reverse complement strand
CCGGCCACCTGACCATCCCGGACCCTCCCGCCCCTGCCCGGGCCCGGGCTGTCGGGCCTTGCGGGGCTTGGCCCCGGCCGGGGGAGTGTCGGTGCTGCTCACCCCCTTTACCCGTACCGAGCTGGAGGCCCTGTCATGTCTCGTACCGTCGTGAACCCGTCCCTTCCTCTGCCTGACCGTGTCGCGGCTTTCCTGCGTTCCCGTTTCGCCCCCTACAGTCCCGGTCTGCGCGACGGGTGGCACATCATCTCCCTCAACGGCCGGTGGGCCGTCGTGTGGGATCTGGCCGACCGTGAGGGCGGTGAGACGCCGGAGCAGGCCGCGAAGCGGCTGGAGCTGGCGCAGGCCCTGTCGGCGGGCGGGTACGCCGTCAGCACGCCGCGCGGCTTGCACATGGTGTTCTTCGCCGACCGGCCCCACGATGCCGGGCCCCGGTACTCGGTCGTGACCGAGGACCCCGTGCTCGGCGGCCTGTTCGGCGGCCCGCACGTGGTGATGGACACCTGGACCAACGTCGACATGGTGGCCTTCAAGGACCCGAAGGAGGCGCGCAAGCAGTGCGCGGAGCTGGAACGGGAACACGCGCTGGCCGACGCCGTGGCGAACTCGACCCCCCGCATGGCCACGTTTCTCACGCGGGCGGACCAAGTCCTCGGTGACGGGTTCTGGTTCCTGCGCACCGAGGAGCACAGCATTACCGACCACCGGACGCCAACCGTGCACGAGCGCATCGACGCCCTGGTCGACGTGGCCAACGCGATACTGCGCGGCGCCACGCTCCAGCGGACCGGGCGCCGGGTGGCGTACGAGGCGGAGGAGTACGACGTGGCGTGGTGCCCCAAGAGCAGCACGCCAGCGGTCGGCTACTTCCCCGGGCGGCACGCCGAGGACCGGCGCACCCCGTTCATGGACGCCGCGATCCGGCTGCTGGCCGACGCGGGGCTGACCCCGGCGGTCTTCGGCGAGCCGGTCGGCGACGGCGCCTTCATGGTCGAGCAGGAGGGATTCCAGGTTGGCAGCGCCCCGCAGGCTAGGCACGGCTCGCCGCGCGTGTGGGTATCCCTGTGCGGGCGCGGCATCGCGCTGGCCGAGCACCGGCGGGCCGTGGAGGTGCTGCGGGAAGCGGGATGGACGGTGAACCCGGCCGGGTTCGACGACCAAGGCATCCACGAGGTGTTCCCGCCGCCGGGGACGGTCCTGCCGCGGCGGGAGGGCACGACGCTGGGCTTCTACCCCAGGGACGAGGGCCACGAGCACGTGCAGGCGGCCGTCTCCCTGCTGCTCGACTGCGGATTCAACCCGGCCGAGACCCACGACACCCGCACGGTCGAAACCACGCACGGGACCGCCCTGGAATACGACGCACTGGCAAACGGATTCCTCGTCCAGCCCACCGGCCAAGGCGACCACGTGACCATCCAGTTCCTCATCGACGGGCAGCATGAGATCGGCACGACCACGGACAGCGAACTGCACGCCTACCGGCGGGCGCTGACAGCGGGCGGGTTCCTCGGCGAGTACGCGGACGGCTACCACCAGATCTCGGCTCGTCGGCTGCTGGGCCAGGAGGCGAAAGACGCCGACACGATCTGGGAGGTGCTGAACCAGGCCGGGCACCCGTGGGAATCGCTGCACCTGGAGGGCCTGCGGGTGCGGGCGCGCTGGTACACGGGATCGGTCGTGGTCAAGCCCGCCGGGGTGATGGAGCCCGAAGAGCGGGCCCGGCGCCTTCAGCGGATCCGCAAGGACCTGGTACACGCCGGCGGGGAGCCGGTGCTTCTGTCGCCGTACCACCTGCGGGTGGAAGTGTCGCCCAAGGCGTGGGAGGTCCCGGCGGGCATCGGGTGCAACGCCGAGGAGCACGAGGTGCCTNAAGGCGTGGGAGGTCCCGGCGGGCATCGGGTGCAACGCCGAGGAGCACGAGGTGCCTGAGATCCGGGCGGCGCTGATGACCCTGGAGGGCAACGGCTACTTCGGCGGCGTCTACACCGAGGAGGAGACCACCGACACGTGGTCCTCGCCCACCGGCTTCCACCTCTTCCCCACCGGCGAGGACGGGACCGTCATCGTCACCGCGGAGCGGGACAAGCACACCGGTGACCCGTGGGCGAAGGAGATCGTGGCGAAGCACTGGGAGGCCCACAAGCGCTACGCCCACATCTTCGAGGGCGCGGGCTGGACGGGGCGCCTGCTCGGCCGCCGGGACGAGACCGGCGGGACACTCGCCGTCCGGGCCCCGCGGCCCTGACCTACACCGCGC
>NZ_RIBZ01000100.1:0-18594 GCF_003721215.1 Streptomyces botrytidirepellens | reverse complement strand
CGGTGGGCGGGGGCGTGGGCGGCGCGGCGGTACGGCGCCCGGGGTGCTGGTAGTTGATCGGCCCGCCCGGGGACGTGTCCCCCGCGGACGACGGCTGGGCCCCCGCCTGGGTCTGCGGCTGAGTCTGCGGCTGGGCCGGGGTGTCCGGCGCGGCACCGGTGCCCGCCGTGGCCGTACGCACCCGGCCGTCGCCCCCGGCAGCACGCGGCGGGGGCTGGGCCACCGAGCGGGCCATGCCGCGCGCCACCGCGTCGTTGATCTCGGCGGCCAGCTCGGCGGCCTGGGGCAGCCCCTGGTCCCGCAGCATCTCGGCCAGCCCGCCCGCGTACCCCTGGCCCACCGCGCGCACCTTCCAGGCGCCCTGCCTGCGGTACAGCTCCAGGGCGACCACCGCGGACTCCGCGTCCAGGTCGGTGATGGTGTAACCGGCCACCTCGGTGCCGTCGAGGCCCGTGACGGCGACGAACGGCGCGGGCATGGCGCCGAACCGGACCGGGCCGCCTGCCCCGCTCACCAGGGCGAGCAGCACATGCACCCGGTGGACGCCCTCGGGCAGCGCGTCGAGGTCGACGGCGAGCCGATGGGCGGCCGCCGCCTGTTTGGACACTTCGATGCCGGGCAGCTGCGGCGAGGCGGGGTGCGCGACCCACTCCACGCCCCGCACCGTGCCCTGCTCATCGCCGAGTGTCGCCCCGGCCACGATCGGATTACCCGCCGAGATCCGGATCTCCAAACGGGTCTGGGGCAGCGGGTGGTTCTGCCCCCGGACCAGCTCGGCCGTCATCGTGCGTCCCCTCGTTGTGTTCCGTTGTGTGCGTGGTCGTGCGTGGTGCCGCGCGGTAGGCGCCGTGGTGGTGTGCGGACCGTGCCGCATGAGCGCGTCGGCCCGGCGGGCAGACGCACCACCGGGCCGACGGGACAACCACTTCCGCTTACAGGTGCGGCACGATGTGCGGCATCAGGTCCTGGAAGGTACGGCCGTTGGCGGGCTCGCCCACGGCCTTCATCTGCCAGGCGCTGCCCTGGCGCTGCACGATGGCCATGATCTGCGCGGTGTACTGGCCGCCACCGGTGAGGGTGTAGCGGGCCAGCTCCTGGCCGTTGGTCTCGTCGACCAGTCGGCAGAACGCGTTCTGCACCTCGGCGAAGGTCTGGCCGGTGAAGGAGTTCACCGTGAAGACGATCTGGTCGATGTGCACCGGAACCCGCTGGAGGTCGACCAGGATCGCCTCGTCGTCACCGCCCTGACCGGCACCGCCGACCAGGTTGTCGCCGGTGTGGCGCACCGAGCCGTCGTCGCTCACCAGGTGGCGGAAGAACACGACGTCGGTCGGCTGCTTGTCGGCGAAGAGGACCGCCGACGCGTCGAGGTCGATCTCACGTGTGCGGGAGCCGAACAGTCCGCGGCGGGGCGCCGCCTGCCAGCCCAGTCCCATCCGCACCGCGGTCAGGGTGCCCCCGTCGGCCTTCTGCAGGCTGATGGCCTGTCCCTTGGACATGTTGACCGTCACGCGCTGTCCCTACTCTCGTCTCTCGGTTTCCCCGTGGCCACCGCCGCGGCACGGCCACGGCCGCGCCGTGTGCACGGCCCTCCCGAAAACCCTATGCACGCCCACCAGCACTCCGGCCAGGCGAGCGGGCTTTTGTGTCGGTCTTGCAACACAGCGGGACCACGGCGGAACCACAGCGCGACCACGGCGGACCCCAACCGCCCCAGGGGTCAGGAGAGCCCGGCCTCCCTCATCTGCCGCAGCTCCTTCTTCAGCTCCCCGACCTCGTCCCGCAGCCGGGCCGCGACCTCGAACTGGAGCTCCGCCGCCGCGGCCTTCATCCGGTCGGTCATCTCCTCGATCAGCTCGGCCAGTTCGGCGGCCGGACGGTCGGTCAGCTCGCCGTCCTTCGCCCCCTTCGCCTCCTTGACGCCCGTCTTGTGGGACGCCAGGGCGGGCACCGGCGCCTTCGCCTGCCCCTTGCCCGCTCCCTTGCCCTGGTCCGCCGACTTGCGGTAGCCGGTTTCCAGCAGCTCCTTGGTGTCGATCTCCTCACGCGCGAGGGTCGCCACGATGTCGCCGATCTTCTTGCGCAGGGGCTGCGGGTCGATCCCGTTCTTCTCGTTGAACGCGATCTGCTTCTCCCGGCGGCGGTTGGTCTCGTCGATGGCCTTCTCCATCGCCGGGGTGACCTTGTCGGCGTACATGTGGACCTGGCCCGAGACGTTACGGGCGGCACGGCCGATGGTCTGGATCAGGGAGGTGCCGGAGCGCAGGAAGCCCTCCTTGTCCGCGTCGAGGATGGCGACCAGCGAGACCTCCGGCAGGTCGAGGCCCTCCCGCAGCAGGTTGATGCCGACCAGGACGTCGAACTCGCCCGCGCGCAGCTCGCGCAGCAGCTCCACACGGCGCAGGGTGTCCACGTCGCTGTGCAGATAGCGCACCTGGATGCCCAGTTCGAGCATGTAGTCCGTCAGGTCCTCGGCCATCTTCTTGGTGAGGGTGGTGACGAGGACCCGCTCGTCCTTCTCGGTGCGGGTGCGGATCTCATGGATCAGATCGTCGATCTGCCCGTCGGTGGGCTTGACCACGACCTCGGGGTCGACCAGGCCGGTCGGCCGGATGATCTGCTCCACGAAGCCGTCGCCGCGGGACATCTCGTACGTCCCGGGGGTCGCGGAGAGATAGACGGTCTGGCCGACCCGCTCGAGGAACTCCTCCCACTTCAGCGGGCGGTTGTCGAGCGCGGAGGGCAGCCGGAAACCGTGCTCGATCAGCGTGCGCTTCCGGGACGCGTCGCCCTCGTACATCGCGCCGATCTGCGGCACGGTGACATGCGACTCGTCGATGACCAGGAGGAAGTCGTCCGGGAAGTAGTCGAGCAGGGTGTGCGGCGGGGAGCCGCTCTCCCGGCCGTCGATGTGCAGCGAGTAGTTCTCGATGCCGGAGCAGGTGCCGATCTGCCGCATCATCTCGATGTCGTACGTGGTGCGCATCCGCAGCCGCTGGGCCTCCAGCAGCTTGCCCTGCTTCTCCAGCCGGGCCAGCGTCTGCTCCAGCTCGGCCTCGATCCCGGCGATGGCCTTCTCCATGCGCTCGGGTCCGGCCACGTAGTGGCTGGCCGGGAACACATACAGCTCCTGGTCGTCGCTGATCACCTCGCCGGTGAGCGGGTGGAGCGTCGACAGCGCCTCGATCTCGTCGCCGAACATCTCGATCCGGACCGCCAGCTCCTCGTAGACCGGGAAGATCTCGATGGTGTCGCCGCGGACCCGGAAGGTGCCCCGGGTGAACGCCATGTCGTTGCGCGCGTACTGGATGTCCACGAAGCGGCGCAGCAGCTGGTCGCGGTCGATCTCCTCGCCGACCTTGAGCGGCACCATGCGGTCCACGTACTCCTGCGGGGTGCCCAGGCCGTAGATGCAGGAGACGGAGGCCACCACGACCACATCGCGCCGGGTGAGCAGCGAGTTCGTCGCGGAGTGGCGCAGCCGCTCGACCTCCTCGTTGATCGAGGAGTCCTTCTCGATGTAGGTGTCCGACTGCGGTACGTACGCCTCGGGCTGGTAGTAGTCGTAGTACGAGACGAAGTACTCGACCGCGTTGTTCGGCAGCAGCTCGCGGAACTCGTTGGCGAGCTGGGCCGCCAGCGTCTTGTTCGGCGCCATGACGAGCGTGGGCCGCTGAAGCTTCTCGATCATCCACGCGGTGGTCGCGGACTTGCCGGTGCCGGTCGCGCCGAGCAGCACGACGTCCTTCTCACCGCCGCGGATGCGCCGGTCCAGGTCGGCGATGGCCGTGGGCTGGTCGCCGCTGGGCTGGTACGGGCTGACGACCTCGAAGGGCGCCACCTTGCGTTCGATCTGAGTCACGGGCCGCATGAGACCCACCGTACGACTCGCCACTGACAACGGCCCCGGCCTCCCGCTCCCGCGGCCGCTCCGGGAGGGGTACGGGATGGATCAATGTACGGCTTTTCTGTGACTGTCCTCCGGTACGGCTGGTCTGGCACGCTTCGGCCGTCCACGAGTCAGACGACGCGAGGAGTCCGTATGCAGATCCGCCCCGCCGCCGCGTTATCCGGCGCTCTCCTGGGTGTCTCGGCGCTCTTCCTCCCCACGACGGCGCAGGCCGCCGCCGGCGCATCGCACCACCACACGGTCACGGTGGCGCACCGGGGCGCCTCCGCCTACGCCCCCGAGAACACGCTGGCCGCCGTCGACGCCGCCGATGACCTGGGCATCGACTGGGTGGAGAACGATGTGCAGCGCACCCGGGACGGGGAGCTGATCATCATGCACGACACCACCCTGAACCGGACCACCGACGTCGAGGAGGTCTTCCCGGACCGCGCCCCCTGGAAGATCTCCGACTTCACCCTGGACGAGATCGAGAAACTTGACGCCGGGAGCTGGTTCGGGTCGAAGTTCGCGGGCGAGCCGGTGCCGACCCTGGAGGAGTACCTGGATCGGGTTTCGGACAACCACCAGAAGCTGCTGATGGAGATCAAGGCGCCGGAACTGTACCCGGGCATCGAGCGGCAGGCGCTGCGCGAGCTGCGCCGGGAGGGCTGGCTGGACCGCAAGCACCTCAGGCGGCTGATCGTGCAGAGCTTCAGCGCCGACTCCGTCCAGGCGGTCCACAAGCTGCGGCGGGACGTCAAGACCGGTTTCCTGGGCACCCCGCCCGTCGCCGATCTGCCGCGGTACGCGGAGTTCGCCGACCAGATCAACCCGAGCCACACGACGATCGACGCCGCGTACGTGGAGGAGATCCAGGCGGTGCGCGGTGCCCACGGCCGTCCGCTGGAGGTCTACACCTGGACGGTGAACGACGCCCCGAACGCGGTCAAGGTCGCGCGGATGGGGGTGGACGGGATCATCACCAACAAGCCCGATGTGGTGCGGGAGGCGCTGGACGACGTCCGCTGACGGCGGCTGACAGCAGCGCGTGACGGGGGCTGTCGGACCCCCCGCCTACGCTGAAGGTGTGACGAACGAGCAGCGGCAGCCGGAGCGGCAGTCCGAGCGGCAGGAGACCCACGACTGGTCCTGGGCGGTGTCCGACACGCCCATCGGTCCCCTGCTGCTCGCGGCCACCGGCCAGGGGCTGGTCAACGTGGTCTTCCATGCCGACCCGAAGACGGCGGCCGCGGCCGTCGACCGGCTCACCCGCCGCCTCGGCACCGGCCCCGCGCCCGAGCCCGGCGCGCCTCTCACCGAGGCGATACGGCAGGTGGAGAGCTACTTCGCCGAGCAGACGCAGGCGTTCACCGTGCCGCTGGACTGGTCCCTGTCCACCGGCTTCAACCGCCGGGTGCTGCGCGAGCTGGCCGCCCGCGTTCCGTACGGCACGGTCGTCGGCTACCAGGACCTCGCCCGCCGCGTCGGCGAGCCGGACGCCGCCCGTGCGGTCGGGGTGGCCATGGGCAGCAATCCGCTGCCGGTGGTGGTTCCCTGCCATCGCGTCGTGGAGAGCGACGGCGGCATAGGCGGCTTCGGCGGCGGGCTGGAGACCAAGCGGACCCTGCTGGCCCTGGAAGGGGTACTTCCGCAACCGCTTTTCTGACCGGAAGGGTTCTCCGGTTACCGGGTTCGAAAATATCTTGCCGCGGAAATCCACCGGCATCTTGTCATGGACCCGTTCCGCCCTTACCTTAAGAGCGCTCGCGGGCCCCACCCGGCGAGAATGCTACGCAAGCACATTCAGGTACGCGGTAACGCTCTTTCGTTCTTCCGCTCTTCCTTCTGCTCTTCCCTCCGCTCTTCCCGCTCACGCTCGAAAGACGTACGCGTTCCTTCACGGCTCAACCACGTCCCCCGATGATCGAATTGGAGAGCCATGTCCGGTGTTCTGCTCGCCGGCGGCGCGGCCGCGGCGTTATTCGCCTCCGCCTTTTCCGCCCAGGGTGTTTCCTCGGCCCCCGATGTACCGCCGGAAAAGATCCAGATCAGCGTCAATACCGTGAACGGCTCGGGCTGCCCGAAAGGGACCGCAGCGGTGGCCGTGGCCGGTGACAACACGGCATTCACCGTGACCTACAGCGACTACCTCGCCCAGGTCGGCCCCAGTTCGAACCCCACCGACATCCGTAAGAACTGCCAGCTCAACTTGGGCGTTCACGTGCCGCAGGGGTTCACCTACGCCATCGCCCAGGTCGACTACCGCGGCTACGGCTCCCTGCAAAAGGGCGCGAAGGGCACCGAGAAGGCGAGTTACTACTTCCAGGGGTCGTCGGACACGGCATCGCGCACCCATGAGTTCAGCGGTCCGTACAACGACAACTGGCAGACCACCGACAGCACGGAATACAGCGCCCTGGTGTGGGCGCCGTGCGGCCAGGACCGCAACTTCAACATCAACACCGAACTGCGGGTAAGTGCGGGCACCTCCGCGACCGGGACCACCAGCTTCATGGCCATGGACTCGACGGACGGCGGAGCCAACACCATTTACCACCTGGCCTGGAAGGAATGCCCCTAGCCCTTCCAGCGGGGCGGGACCCTCCGGCAGGGCGGGTAAATCCACCATCGAATGGAGAATCATGCCCGGTGTTCTGTACGCAGGCGGCGTGGTCGCGGCGTTATTCGCCTCGACGCTCACCTCCCAGGCATACGCGCAACCACCGTTCGGCACCGTGCCACCCGACAAGATCGTGATCAAGGTCGCGACCGTCAACGGCTCGGGCTGTCCGGCCGGAACGGCGGCGGTGGCCGTCTCTCCCGACAACACCGCGTTCACGGTCACCTACAGCAATTACCTCGCCCAGGTGGGCAAGGGCTCCAAGCCGACCGACTTCAGGAAGAACTGCCAGCTGAACCTGGTCACGCATGTGCCGCAGGGCTTCTCCTACGCCATCGCCAGCGTCGACTACCGGGGCTACGCCCACCTGGAGAAGGGCGCCTCCGCCACCGAGAAGGCCTCGTACTACTTCCAGGGCCAGTCGCAGACGACGTCGAGCTCGCATGACTTCAGCGGCTCCTACGACGACAACTGGCAGGTCACCGACACGGCCGACATCGCCACCGTGGTCTGGTCCCCCTGCGGTGAGCTGCGGAACTTCAACATCAACACCGAGCTGCGGGTCAACGCCGGGTCGTCGAACACCACGGACACGACGAGCTTCATCACCATGGACTCGACGGACGGCGACGTGAGCACCACCTACCACTTCGCGTGGAAGGAATGCCCGCAGAAGAAGTAGCGCGCGGAGGCGGACGGACAGCCCTCAGGAAGCCCGGGAAACCCCGGGAACTCCCCGGCAATCCCCGGAACGGAACCAGGCCGGTCCCCCCAGACGGCCCTACGGTTCCGGGCGGTGCCACGCCGGGTGCCGGGGGTCGTCCGCCCGCACCACGATGTCGGCGCTCTCGACGGGCCGCACCTCGTCCTCGTACCGCGCGAAGGCGGGCAGCGTCCAGCGCTCGTCCTCCTCGGTGCGGCGGCCGAGGGCGGCCCGTGTCAGCCACAGGTGCACCGACAGGTCGAACGGGAACCAGTGCCCCAGCAGCAGCGCGCCGTGCAGCAGCAGTACCCCGCCCGGCGGCAGTTCGGCGTAGGGGCTGCGAGTGGCCCGGTCGGTCGCCGGGTCCCACAGGTCGGGCAGCACCCGCCCCGTACCGCCCGGCCCCGGCTCCAGCGGGGTGAAGACCTCGCGCCACAGGGCTCCGGTGTCCAGCCAGCGGTCGTAGTACGCGTCGGCGTCCCGCTTCCCGTACTCGTAGCGCAGTGACGCGGGCCGCAGGAACCCCGCCGCCGCGACCACGAGCACCGGGCGCCCGCGTATCCGCAGCGCCTCCGCCAGGTCCCGGGCCAGCTCCCCGGGGCGCGCCGCGGGGGCGCCGTCGACCGCCACCCTGAGCCAGGGGCCGCCGTCCGCCGCCGTCATTCCGGCGATGCGGTCGGCGGTCGCGTCGGTCAGCCGTTCCCAGGTGATCGCTTCGAGCCGCACCCACCCCATGATGCCGTGCCCCGCCCGGCGCGCTGCGGGTACGCTCCCCGCAGGCGTCACGTCAGGAGATCCGGCCATGGCATCCCAGATAGCGCTGCTGCGCGGCATCAACGTGGGCGGCAACAAGAAGTTCCCGATGGCGCGGCAGCGCGCGCTGATGGCCGAGCTGGGGTTCGAGGACGTCACCGTCCACCTCCAGACCGGCAACATCGTCTTCGCCGACCCCGGCACCCCGCCCGACCGCACGGCCCGCACGCTCGAGGACGCCTTCGCCGCCGACCTGGGCTTCTCCGTACCCGTGATGGTGCGGACCCGCGACGAGCTGGCCGCCGTCGTGGACGCCAACCCGTACCCCGCCGCCGCGGCCGAGCCCAAGACCCTGCACGTGGTCTTCCTGTCGGACGTGCCCACCGACACCTCGGCGCTGGACGCGCTGAACGCTCTGAACACAGCCGCGTACGCGCCCGACGAGTTCCGGCTCGTCGGGCGCGAGCTCTACCTCCACCTGCCGGGCGGACTCGGCCGTTCCAAGCTGGCCGCGAAGCTCACCAACCCCCGGCTCGGGGTGACGGCCACCGCCCGCAACTGGAACACGGTCACCAAGCTGCTGGCGCTCGCCGACACCTGATGCCGGTACGGCTCAGCGCCAGCCGTACCGCTGCCGCAGCCGCATCACGACCAGGTCGAAGCGCGGCCGGTCCAGCGCACACGCCTCGCGCCGCATGCCGTCCGGATGCACCCGCAGGACGCGGTCCAGGTCGACCCAGGAGTCCCGCCCGGCCCGGTCCCACGGCCCGTCGCCGATCGCCACCCACTCGTGGTCGCCGTCGTGCCGCTTGCTCGACAGCTGTACGGCCAGCAGCGTGCCGCCGCGCTCACGCGCGACGACCAGCACCGGCCGGTCCTTGCCGCGGCCGTCGTTCTCCTCGTACGGAACCCACGTCCAGACGATCTCGCCCGGATCGGGGTCCCCGTCCGGATCCGGTGCGTACTCGGTCCGTACCCGCCCGACCTGGCGCGGCGCGGCTTCGACGGTGGCGGTGGGGCCGGTGCTCCCGGGCAGCGCCTCGTCGTCTTCGGTCCCCTTGAATGGCCTGATCACGCCCCACACGTTAGCCCGTCCGAGGTGGCCGGGCGGCGGCGCGGTACCCGTCGCGGACGCAGCGGGAAGGGACAAGCATGT
Source organism: Streptomyces botrytidirepellens (assembly GCF_003721215.1). Lineage (NCBI taxonomy): Bacteria > Bacillati > Actinomycetota > Actinomycetes > Kitasatosporales > Streptomycetaceae > Streptomyces > Streptomyces botrytidirepellens. The sequence continues at coordinate 9,470 of NZ_RIBZ01000100.1, read as the reverse complement.
GCCTGATGTCCTCGACCCGGTGGCGGACCTCGTCAAGCGCCGCAAAGCCCCCGTCGTCGTCCAGACCCTGCGTTCCGCGGCGGCCGCGACCATCTCCTACGTCGTCGCCCTCCAACTGAGCACCGAAGCGGCCCCGCTGACCGCCCCGCTCACCGCGCTGCTCGTGGTGCAGGTGACCCTCTTCGCGACCCTCACCACCGGCATCCGCCGGGTGAACGCCGTGGTGGTGGGCGTCCTGCTCGCCATCGCCTTCTCCATCCTGGTCGGGCTGACCTGGTGGAGCCTGGGCCTGATCATCCTCGCCTCGCTGACGGCCGGTCACTTCGCGCGGGTGAGCGAGTTCGTCCCCGAGGTGGCGATCAGCGCCATGCTCGTCCTCGGCGTGAGCCAGGTGACCACCACCGCCTGGTCCCGGGTGCTGGAGACCCTGATCGGGGCCGTCGTCGGACTGGCCTTCAACTTCCTGTTCGCGCCGCCCGTCTGGGTCCAGACCGCGGGCGAGTCCATCGTGGACCTGGCCCGCCGGATGCGTCAGCTCCTGCTGCACATGGCCGAGGAGCTGGGCAGCCCCACCCCGGTCGAACGCGCCGCCGCCCGCCTCCACGAGGCCCGCCGCCTCGACCACGACATCTCCCAGGTCGACGCCGCGCTCCGGCAGGCCGAGGACAGCGTCCGCCTCAACCCCCGGGTCAAGGAGGGCCTGCTGCACCGGGTGGTGCTGCGCACCGGCCTGGACACCCTGGAGATCTGCACGGTCGTCCTGCGCGTCCTCACCCGCACCCTCACCGACCTCGCCAAGAAGCGGACGGACGAACCCCTCTTCCCCGCCGACGTGGCCGAGGCGCTGGAGCGCCTCTTCCGCTACACCGCCGCCGCCGTCGAAAGCTTCGCCGTGCTGGTCACCAGCTCGATCAGCGCCAACGCCGAGGAGGCCGAATCCCACCTGGCCACCGAGCTGTCCCGGGCCCACGCCTGCCGCGACGAGGCCGCCCACCTCCTCCTCCGCCGCGTCCAGCGCCACCCGGGCCAATGGCAGCTCCAGGGCGCCCTGCTGGCCGAGGTCGACCGCATCCTCGCCGAACTGGACATGGAGCAGCGCTCCCGGCGCCTCATGGAAGAACTGGACCGCAGCACCCGCGAAAAGCGCGACCGCTTCCCCGCCCTCCGCAAGCTCCGGCGCCGCCTCCGCGGCGACCGGAGCGGCCAGTTGAGCACGTAGTCAGTTCAGCGGGTGGTCAGTTCAGCGGGTAGCGGTCCTGGGGGAAGACCGTGGCGTCGTACGGCTGGGCGGACGGGTGGAATACGGCGGCGAAGTCATCGGCCAGCTCGGCTATCGTGCCGCGGCCCTCCACCTGCGCCAGCCAGGACGGCGGCAGGCGCAGGTCGCCGTGGTGGACGCCCAGCAGGTTGCCGCAGATCGAGCCGGTCGAGTCGCTGTCGCCCGAGTGGTTGACGGACAGCAGCAGCGCCGCCGGGAGGCTGGGGCCCGCCAGGGCCGCGTAGACCCCGATGGCCAGCGCTTCCTCGGCGATCCACCCGCCGCCGAGCGACTCGACCTTCTCCGCGGTGGGGTCGCCCCCGGCCGCCAGGTCGATCGCGCGGCGCAGGGCGGTGGCGGTCTCCTCGTGCCGCGGATAGCCGCGGAGGATCTCCAGGGTGCGCAGGGTGGCGCCCTCCAGGGAGTCGCCTTCGAGGAGGTACGCGACGATCGCGGCCAGGGCGCCCGCCGCGAGGTAGCCGGTCGGGTGGCCGTGGGTGATCTGGGCGCAGCGGGCGGCGAGTTCGAAGCAGTCGCGGGCGGGCAGACCGGTGAGGCCGAACGGGGCCGACCGCATCACGGTGCCGCAGCCCTTGGAGCCGCCGTTCACCGGGCCCGGGCCGCCGTAGAGGGGGGCGTCCACGGCGGGGGTGTGGCCTTCGAGGAGGCCGGAGAGGCACGCGTTGCCGGGCGCGCGGCGGGCGTACAGCCACGGATGGGTGCGCAGCCAGCCGGAGCGGCCGATGTCCTCCGGGGTCCTTTGGCGCGGCGGCTCGGGATAGTTCTGGGTGTCCAGCCAGCGCAGGTACGCCCGGCGGATGACGGCGATCACGGCGCCCCCGGCGCCCTCGGCGGACGCGAGCGCGTGGGCCCGGATCAGCCCCTCGGCCGTGAACAGCGTCATCTGGGTGTCGTCGGTGATCCGGCCCGCGACGCCGCTGTCATCCGGGACGAAGCCGGTGGCGCCCGCCGGGCCGTACGCCTCACGGATCCCCGACAGGGAGCGGAACTCGATCGGGTTGCCGATCGCGTCACCGATCGCGCCGGCCAGCAGACAGCCGCGGATGCGGGCCCGCCGGGCGGCCGATTCGTCCCAGGACTGCTGGATCACGTGCGACTCCCTTTCCTGTGCGGATGGCTGCACAGCTCCCGTGTGCTCAGCACATGATCGCAGACCACACCGACAGGCCCCGGCGCGGTAGCGTCGAAGCAGGGGGTGGGTGGGAGATGCCTGTGATGTCGATGCGATTCATCCGTACGGGCGATGAGCCCGCACATGCCCGCAGCCCGCTGCGCATGCGCCTGTGGCTCGCCGTCTGGGGGCTGCTGTGGACCGCCGGCGGCACGGTGGCCTTCGTACTCGCGGGCAGGCCGGGCTGGGCGGCCGCCTGCGCGGCGATCGCCGCGATCACCCTGATCGACGTGGCCCTGGTCATCCGGCACATCCGGCAGGGGCCGCACTACCAGCCGGGGCGGGACGTGCCGCCGTACGCGCCGGTCAGGGGGCGGCGGCGCTAGCGCCGCCCCCTGTTTCGGCCCGGCTCAGCTCGGCTCAGCCCTGCTCGCCGAACCGCGCCGCCTCCACGAAGTCCGGGCGCGGATCGAGCGCCGCGGCGAGGCGGAAGTGGCGGGTCGCCTCGGCCCGGCGGGAGGCGCGCTCCAGCGTTCGGGCGAGGGCGAAGTGGGCGAACGCGTTGTCCGGCTCGCGCTCCAGCACGATGTGGAATTCCAGTTCCGCGGCGCGGAGCTGGGCCGCGCCGAAGAACGCGCGGGCCCGCAGCAGCCGGGCCGCGGTGTTCTCGGGGTGGGCGGTGATGACCGAGTCGAGCAGCTTGACGGCGCCTCGCGGATCTCGGGCGGCGAGCAGCTGCTCCGCGGCGCGGTAGTCGATGACATGGGTCTCGGGCGTGGGCTCGGGCACAGCCGCTTCCTTCCCCGGGCTTGCGTGATCATTGACCCCGTGTGGGGTGATCCCTCGGTGGTCCCTGGGTGGTCCCTCGGTGATGATCGTCGTTACGGGGAGCACAACAACCACCCGGTGCGCCACATTCCCCCTCGGCCCGCTCCGCAAGCATGCCCGCCCCGCAAGCGCGGCCCGTCGCCTCAGTCCGTGGCGGCGGCCCGTTCCACCAGCTCCGTCCAGACCTTGCGGACCTGTGGCTCCAGCTCCTCCAGCGGGCCGTCGTTGTCGATCACGACATCGGCGACGGCCAGCCGCTCCTCGCGGGTCGCCTGGGCCGCCATCCGGGCCCGCGCCTCGTCCTCGGTCATGCCGCGCAGCCGGACCAGCCGGTCGAGCTGGGTCTCGGGCGTGGCGTCGACGACCAGCACCAGGTCGTACAGGGACGCCAGGCCGTTCTCGGCGAGCAGCGGAACGTCGTGGACGACCACCGCCTCCGGCCCGGCGCCCGCCTGGAGCTCGGCGGAGCGGTCGCGGACCAGGGGGTGGACGATGGCGTTCAGGGCGCGCAGCCGCTCGGGGTCGTTGAAGACGATCCCGCCGAGCTTCGGCCGGTCGAGCCGGCCGTCGGCGGTCAGCACCCCGGGCCCGAACTCGGCGACGACGGCGGCGAGGCCGGGGGTTCCGGGCTCGACCACCTCACGGGCGATCCGATCGGAGTCGATCAGCACCGCGCCGTAGGAGACCAACATCCGCGAGACTTCGCTCTTGCCCGCGCCGATTCCGCCCGTGAGCCCCAGCTTCAGCATGGTGCCCACGCTATACGAGCACGGGCCCCCGCTATATGGGCACGGGGCCCCGCTCCATGGACCCGGGGCCCGCTCCATAGGCACGGGCCCGCCCGAGGGGCCGCCGCTCAGGCGCCGCCCTCGCCCTCCCGCTCGGCCAGGAAGCGTTCGAACTCGGCACCCAGCTCGTCCGCCGACGGCAGCTCGGCCGGTTCCGCGACCAGGTTGCCGCGGCTGTCGGCCCCGGCCACCGCGTCGTACTGGTGCTCAAGGCCCCGTACGAGCGCGACCAGCTCGTCGTCCCCCTCCGCGACCTGCCGCTCGATCTCCTCCTGCGTCTTCAGCGCCTCGTTGCGCAGCGCGTGCGCGGCGCCCGGCAGCACCAGGCCGGTCGCCGCGGTGACCGCCTCCAGCGCGGTGAGCGCCGCGTCGGGGTAGGCGGACCGGGCCAGATAGTGGGGGACGTGGGCGGCGACCCCGAGGACGTCGTGGCCCGCCTCGCCGAGCCGGTACTCGATCAGCGACTCGGCGCTGCCGGGCACCTGGGCCTCGTCGAAGTAGCCGCGGTGGCCGGGCATCAGATCGGTGCGGTTGCCGTGCGGGGTGAGGCCCACCGGCCGGGTGTGCGGCACGCCCATCGGGATGCCGTGGAAGTTCACCGCGAGCCGCACGCCGAGCCGCTCGACGATCTGCCGCACCGCGGCCGCGAAACGCTCCCACTCCACGTCCGGTTCGGGCCCGCAGAGCAGCAGGAAGGGCGCCGCGGTCGCGTCCCGCACCAGGTGGAGCTCGATCGCCGGGGTCTCGTAGGCCGTCCAGCGGTCGCGCTGGAAGGTGAGCAGGGGGCGCCGGGCCCGGTAGTCGACGAGCCGGTCGTGGTCGAAGCGGGCGACGACCTGCCGCGGCAGCCCGTCGAGCAGCCGCTCCACGATCTGGTCACCGGTCTCCCCGGCATCGATGTAGCCGTCGAAGTGGTAGAGCAGCACCAGCCCGGCCGAATCCCGGGAGGCTATCGCGTCGACTTCGGCGAGCCCACTCGGTTCCCACGCGTACAAATCCTGCGGATCAAGCACTGTGACCGCTCCTCCTTGTGTTCCGTACGCGAAAACACCACACGGGGGCGGGCGCATTCCCGGCCCCGGTCCCAACTCCTGTGCGCATCATGGCCGTCTGCGCCCTGAGACATGCGTGGGTCGGGACATGCGCCGGAACACGCGTGAGGCCCGCTCCCCGAAGGGGAACGGGCCTCACGCTCGTTCAGCCGGTGCCGCTAGCGGTCAGCGGCGCAGCGGTTCAGCTCTGGCCACCGGCCAGCTTCTCGCGGAGCGCGGCCAGCGCCTCGTCCGACGCCAGGGCGCCGGAGTTGTCGGCCGACTCCGAGGAGTACGAACCGCCGCCGGAGGCCTGCCCGCCGCCGGGCGCCGGGGCAGCCCCGCTGCCGGCCTCGGCAGCGGCCTGCTCGTCGGCCTCGCGGGACTTGATGACCTGCGCCTGGTGCTGCTCGAAGCGGGTCTGCGCGTCGGCGTACTGACGCTCCCACTCCTCGCGCTGCTTCTCGTACCCCTCGAGCCAGTCGTTGGCCTCGGGGTCGAAGCCCTCGGGGTAGATGTAGTTGCCCTGGTCGTCGTACGACGCGGCCATGCCGTACAGGGTCGGGTCGAACTCGACCACGGACGGGTCGGCACCGAAGGCCTCGTTGGCCTGCTTCAGCGAGAGGCTGATGCGGCGGCGCTCGAGGTCGATGTCGATGACCTTGACGAAGATCTCGTCGTTGACCTGGACGACCTGCTCCGGGATCTCCACGTGGCGCTCGGCCAGCTCGGAGATGTGGACCAGGCCCTCGATGCCCTCGTCGACGCGGACGAACGCACCGAACGGAACGAGCTTGGTGACCTTACCCGGGACGACCTGACCGATCTGGTGGGTCCGGGCGAACTGCTGCCACGGGTCTTCCTGGGTCGCCTTGAGCGACAGGGAGACGCGCTCGCGGTCCATGTCGACGTCCAGGACCTCGACCGTGACCTCCTGGCCGACCTCGACGACCTCGGACGGGTGGTCGATGTGCTTCCAGGACAGCTCGGAGACGTGAACCAGACCGTCCACGCCACCCAGGTCCACGAAGGCACCGAAGTTGACGATGGAGGAGACGACGCCGGAGCGCACCTGGCCCTTCTGGAGGGTGGTGAGGAAGGTCTGACGGACCTCGCTCTGGGTCTGCTCCAGCCAGGCGCGGCGGGACAGGACCACGTTGTTGCGGTTCTTGTCCAGCTCGATGATCTTCGCCTCGAGCTCCTTGCCCACGTAGGGCTGGAGGTCGCGGACGCGGCGCATCTCGACCAGGGAGGCGGGGAGGAAGCCGCGGAGGCCGATGTCGAGGATGAGACCACCCTTGACGACCTCGATGACGGTACCGGTGACGATCCCGTCCTCTTCCTTGATCTTCTCGATGGTGCCCCAGGCACGCTCGTACTGGGCGCGCTTCTTCGAGAGGATCAGGCGGCCTTCCTTGTCCTCCTTCTGGAGAACCAGGGCCTCGATCTCATCGCCGACGGCCACGACCTCGTTCGGGTCGACGTCGTGCTTGATCGAAAGCTCACGGGAAGGGATGACGCCTTCGGTCTTGTAACCAATGTCGAGCAGGACCTCGTCCCGGTCGACCTTCACGATGACGCCGTCGACGATGTCGCCGTCGTTGAAGTACTTGATCGTCTCGTCGATCGCGGCGAGGAAGGCTTCCTCGGAACCGATGTCGTTGACCGCCACCTGCGGGGTGGTGCGGGTTGCCTCGGTGCTGCTCGTCATGTGGGAAAGGGCTCCGGTACGGACATTGAGTCGTAGGTACTGCTACGCCGAGGACCCTTATCGCACCGCCGAAGCCGGACAGCCTGTGAGGCGTGAATCTTTCCGAATCTTTCCAGAGACCGAAAGCGCCTCGACAACCGAGGGGACATACAACAGATGCGAGCGCGGCCTGCTCCGTCTGAGTCGCGCAGGCCCGCAGCGCAACTTGTAGCATACGGGGGCGGCCGGGCATGGTCAATGCACGAAGAGCGCACGTGGGTACTAACGCCCCTAACCCGGCAATTTGCAGGTCACTGCTGCGACGCGGTTTCGTGCCGCGCCCCGCAGCCACAGGTCGATACAGAGAGTACGACGACGCGCCCGATGGTCCAAGAACACAAGCCCAGCGGTGCCTTCAGGGCCCCCGAGAGTGCCCTTGGGGCCCTTGACGAGGCCCTCGACGAGGCCCCAGAGGCCTTCGAGCCCACCGCCACCCGCCGGATCGCCGACGACACCGAGAGCAGCCGGGCCAGCCGCGGCTGGTGGGACCGCAACGCGGACGAGTACCAGGAGGAGCACGGCGCCTTCCTCGGCGACGACCGGTTCATCTGGGGCCCGGAGGGGCTGGACGAGGAGGAGGCCGGGCTGCTCGGGCCCGCGGACCAGCTGGAAGGGCGCGACGTGCTGGAGGTGGGCGCGGGCGCCGCGCAGTGCTCGCGCTGGCTCGCGGCGCGCGGGGCCCGCCCCGTGGCGTTCGACATCTCCCACCGGCAGCTGCGGCACGCCCAGCGGATCGACGCGGGGGCGGCCGCCCGCGGCCCGTCCGGAATCGCGCTGGTCCAGGCCGACGCGACCGCGCTGCCCTTCCGGGACGGCGCGTTCGACCTTGCCTGCTCCGCGTACGGGGCGGTGCCCTTCGTGGCGGAGCCGGTGCGGGTGATGCGCGAGGTGCACCGGGTGCTGCGGCCGGGCGGCCGGTGGGTGTTCTCGGTGACGCATCCGGTGCGGTGGGCGTTCCCGGACGAGCCGGGGCCCGAGGGGCTGAGCATCTCCGGCTCGTACTTCGACCGCACCCCTTATGTGGAACAGGACGACGCGGGCCGTGCCGTCTATGTGGAACACCACCGGACCCTCGGTGACCGGGTACGGGACGTCGTGGCCGGGGGCTTCCGACTGATCGACCTCGTGGAACCGGAATGGCCCGCCTGGAACCGTCAGGAGTGGGGCGGCTGGTCCCCGCTGCGCGGCGGCCTCATCCCGGGCACGGCCGTCTTCGTCTGCGAGCGGGACTGAGCGGGGGGCACCACCGGCCATGCGTACGGACGTCCTCGGCCAGCTCCCCGTCCGCGAAGCCGTCCCCGAGCTGCTGCGCGCGCTCGACCGGCGGGGGTCGGCGGTGCTGTGCGCACCGCCCGGGACCGGCAAGACCACCCTCGTGCCGCTCGTCCTGGCCGGGCTGCTGGACGGCGGCGGCGACGGCGGCTCACCGGTGCGCCGGGTCCTGGTGGCCGAGCCGCGCCGGATCGCGGCGCGGGCCGCCGCGCGGCGCATGGCGTGGCTGCTCGGCGAGCGGACCGGCGAACGCGTCGGCTTCACCGTCCGCGGGGAGCGGCAGGCCGGGCCCCGCACCGTGGTCGAGGTGGTCACCACCGGGGTGCTGGTGCAGCGGCTGCAACGGGACCAGGAGCTGGCCGGAGTCGACGCCGTCGTGCTGGACGAATGCCATGAGCGGCACCTGGACGCGGACACGGCGGCCGCCTTCCTGCTGGACGTCCAGGCCACGCTGCGCCCGGAGCTGCGGCTGATCGCCGCGTCGGCGACGACCGACGCGGAGGGGTGGGCGCGGCTGCTGGGCGGCGACGGCGGCGACCCCGCCCCGGTCGTCTCGGCCCCGGGCGTGTCGCACCCCGTCGACGCGGTGTGGGCGCCGCCCGTACGCCCCGTACGCCCACCGCATGGGATGCGCGTGGACCCAGCCCTGCTCGACCACGTCGCGGACGTGGTGCGGCGCGCGCTGCGCGAGCGGTCCGGTGACGTCCTGTGCTTCCTGCCCGGCGTCGGCGAGATCGGCCGGGTGGCGGGGCTGCTGGGCGGCGTCGACGCGGACGTCCTCCAGGTCCACGGGCGCGCCCCCGCCGCCGTACAGGAGGCCGTGCTCGCGGGCGCGGACGGCGGTCGGCGGCGGGTGGTGCTGGCGACCTCGGTCGCCGAGTCGAGCCTGACCGTGCCGGGCGTACGGATCGTCGTCGACAGCGGCCTCGCCCGCGAGCCGCGCATGGACCACGCGCGGGGGCTGAGCGNCCTGACCGTGCCGGGCGTACGGATCGTCGTCGACAGCGGCCTCGCCCGCGAGCCGCGCATGGACCACGCGCGGGGGCTGAGCGCGCTGACGACCGTACGGGCGTCGCGGGCCGCTGCCCGGCAGCGCGCGGGCCGGGCCGGGCGCGAGGCGCCGGGGACGGTCTACCGCTGCTGGCCGGAGGCCGAGGACGCCCGGCTGCCGCGCTTCCCGTCGCCGGAGATCGCCGAGGCCGACCTGACGGCCTTCGCCCTCCAGGCGGCGTGCTGGGGCGACCCGGACGCGTCCGGCCTCGCCCTGCTCGACCCACCGCCCGGCGGGGCCATGACCGCCGCGCGGGAGGTGCTGACCGCGATCGGCGCCGTCGACGCGGCCGGACGCGCCACCGAGCGCGGCCGCCGCATGTCCCGCCTCGGCCTCCACCCCCGCCTCGCCCGCGCCCTC
>NZ_RIBZ01000096.1:0-3992 GCF_003721215.1 Streptomyces botrytidirepellens | reverse complement strand
CTCAGGGGCGGTCCGGCCCCGTCGGACCTCCGGCCCTGCCATCCGTGCCGCCCACACCAGACCGCTGGCCCGAACCACCCCCACCTCACCGAAGAGAAACCGGCCACCCATGCGACAGATCGTGCTTCAGCCCGACGGCCGACTCGCCGTCTACTCCACCGTCGTCGACGACCTCGTGATGTACGACGCCACACCGGACGAAGTCGCCGACGAGGCAGCCGACTTCGTCCGGGAAACGGCATCCCCCCGTGCCACACCCGAACAGGTCGCCGAACGCAGCAGGTGCGCTCGCGAAACCGCCCACCGCCACGCCGCATACGTCCTGGCCGGTGAACCACACCGCGCGTACAGGCACCCGCTGACATGGCAGGAAATCGAGGCCCTGACCGACAGCGAGACACACCCTCGCCCCTTCTGACCCCCGCCCCAACCTCCACACCCGCTCCGGCTCCCGAGCCCCTGGGCGCGCCGCCCGCGAGCCAAGGGGCCCCGGCTGGCCATCCCCGTCCGGCCCGACCGGGGGTTGTGGGACTAACCCTCTTGCGGGCCAGAGTCGGCGCAGCCGGTCACGCCCCGCACAGAACCCCCTTTGTGCGGCGGTGAGCGATCGGCCAGCCGGGCTCCCGCTACGGGAAGTGGGTGTTCGACGTCGACAGGGCTCAGAACCTGTTGGAGGAACAGCCCCGTGCCGTCGTACAGACCCCGGTTGCCGACTGGGTAGCCGCCTACCACCTGCACCTGCTCAAGCCGGAATATGAAGGCGCGACCTGGTATCCGGTCTTCGGCCCGGACCAGTCCCACTTCAATGCCGGACACGCGATGCACACCGAGCCCCCGCCTTCACCGCCCGCGCTCCGTGCCCAGCACGCGCCCTCATCACCACCGGCCCTCGCCCCCCGGGCTGCCGCTCGACGAAAGGAACTGCTGTGCAGCGCTACACCAACTGGACCGGTCTCCACTACGCCCTGCCCACCCTGACGATCCAGCAGGGGCGCATCAGCGTCCGCGCGGCCGCCCAGCACCGCGTACGCGGCTGGCGGAAAGGGGCCCACGCCTGCTTGGAGGAAGCCAGCAGGTGGAGGGCTAGGGCGGTCCGCACCGAGCAGCAGCACGCCAACGTGCCGCTGCCCGCCGGACTGCCCGAAGACTTCCCAGACCGCCGGTTCCTGATTTCCGCGGCGTACTCCCTGCTGCGCACCACCACCGCGACGTTCGAGGACATCGTGCGCATCGACGCCGCTGACGCCCCGGACACAAGGGTCCACGGCCAGAGCGAACCCGGTGACTACACCCTCACCTTCACCGCATGTGGCCGTGACTTGGTGGCCTACGCGGCAGCCCCGTCGATGTGGCTGACGACCGAGGCCCTGGCCCAGCTGGCCCAGGGCCGCTCAGTCCTCGGGCCGCGCGCCACTCAGTGATCCCCGCTACCAGCCGAGGGCCCGCACTGTCACCAGTGCGAGCCCTCGGCGCGTTCCGCTCCCTGCGGCGCGGCGGGGTGGGGTGGGGTGGTGGCGTTGCGGGGGTAACCGCCGTCCCCAGCACGGTCACTGCACACTCACCGACCATTGGGAGAAGCACCCGTGCCTGACACCACCGCACCCACCGCCGAGTTCCCGGACCTGTTTACCACCCGGCAAGCTCTGGATCAGGAGCTGACCGCCACCGGTACCTGGAAGGCCCTGCACACGGCCGTGCACGCCTCCACCCCCCGCCTGACCAGCCAGCCCCACNGCACACGGCCGTGCACGCCTCCACCCCCCGCCTGACCAGCCAGCCCCACCAGGACCCGGGCCATGAGCCGGTGTGCGGTCTGCGTTTCACCGAAGACACCCCTCGCACCGGCCAGGCCCGTACCAGGGGCACCGTCGTCATCACCCTCGACGGCATCCTCGCCGTCCGCGCCTACACCACCCCCGGCCACCGCTGGCTCACCGCCCTCCAGCACCTCGGTGACCTTCACCCCCACGCGCTCCGCCCCGGCGCACCGACCACCGCGCCTGCCGACTCCGCCACGCCCTCCTGGTCGCTGCGCCCCCACCTGAAGAACCGCAGCCTCTTCGGTCACCTCCAACCAGCCGAGCACGTACAGGCCCACACCCTCACCGAACTCCCGGACACCAACCGGGACGTCAGCGCCCTGCTCACGGTCACCCCCGACAACCGTGCCGCCTGCCCCGCCGCCTGGCTGCTCGCCGTCGGCTTCTTCCACGTGCTGACCACCGGCGCCCCGCCCGCCGGGCGGCCCTGACCCACGGCCGAGGTCACCGCCCACATCCTCCGGCCCCGTCCCGCACGCACACGGGACGGGGCCGGCGCATGCCCCGGACACGAACCAGCTCACCCCGCCACCTGCCCGCTGAGCGGGGGAGTCGGAGAGTGAGCTGCTTACCCGCTGTCCACGACAGTCAGCCCCGGCCGGGAATGCCCCGAACGGCTTTCCTCTCGTACGGCTGTGAGCGACCGGCAACGACCGCGCCGCGCCGTGCACACGCCAGCACCGCACCGCGCGGCCCGACATCCACTGCCCCCTTTGGCCACACTGACCCCCTCGCAGCCTGGAAGGACTCCCGTCCCCATGCCCCGTACTGCCACCGTGTCCCGGCCCCGCGCCCGCAGGATCGATGTCGCGCCGCTGCACCAGGCGGACCACTCCGCCTACCTCACCCTGCTCGACCTCACCACGTCCGGCATGGGCGTCCCTGTCGACCCCGACTGGATTTTCGCCCTTGCCCCGTTCCAGCAGCCGTTCGCCCACGGGCCACCCTCTGCCTGACCGCCCGAGCCCGCCGCCCCTCCCCTCCTGCCTCCGGTCCGCTGGCCCGGGGGGTGCGGGGCTTGGACCCTTCCGAGGCAGGGTTGTCCCGCTGGATGTCGCTCCCGCACGTGCCCCTGCCCCTGCGGTCGAGCGCCCGGCGCCCCTCGCCGAGCGCGAGCACCAGCCTTCGCCCGGACGTCCCACTGTGGCGCCCACCGTCACCCGTTCGTACAGCTCAAGGAGAAGCCCACATGTCTGAGCACACCCACCCCAGCTGGGTCGAAGCCGAGGCCGCCAAGGCCCTGGTTCCTGAGAACCGGCGCGCTGAATTCCTGGCACGACTTGACGGCGCCTCCTGGGTGCCGGTGAAGGAAACCCACCCGTTCTTGCAGGCGTACGCCGTCCGCACAGCCCTGAGCGGGGTCCCGGACGCCCACGAGGCCACCTACTCGCAAATCTGGACGACTCCGGGCCAGGAAGGTGAACGGCACCACACCGTCGTCGGCCTCCGGACGTCCCGGCAGGAAATCTTCTTCCTGGATGACGGGGACGTGACGATGCAGGGCGTGCTGATCCGACCCTCTTCCACGCCGCTGTGGGGCACCCGCCAGGAGGGTGCCCGCGCCCTCACCAGCGGCAAGACGCCAGGCGCGGCCCCGGCTGCGCCGGTACCGACCGCGCCGGAAACCGGGGCCCGCAAGTACCAGGGCCCAACACCGGCTCAGGTGCGCGAGATCGCCGGGCTCGTCGTAGGCGAGGACGTCACCCTCCTCCTCGCGGTTCTCGACAACATCAGCGAAGAAGACGTCGCCCTCCCCTTCACCGTTCTTGCCGTCATCGCTGACTCACGCGCCCGCTTGCAGGGCCGTAAGGGCGCCAAGGCTGCCGCCTCCCAGTACCGGCAGTGCGCCCACCACCTGCGGCAGGCCGCCGAAACCCTCGCACGCGCCGACGACCACACCGACGAAGAACAGGCCGCCACCGAAGACATGGCAGGCGCCTACGTCGAAGCAGCCGCCACCCACGCCCGCGAAGCCGACCTGACCGCCATCTGACACAGCCCCGCGGCACGGCGCGGCCCCGGACCGACGCCGGGCCGCCCGCCTCCCCATACCGCCGGAAAGCACCCAGGCCACCCGCACCGCCGCCCCGCCCCGCACGCCGCGCGCCGGGCCACCGGCGCACCCCACCGTCTCCTGACCACCGGCCCCGCCCTGTGTACGCACTCCGGGGC
>NZ_RIBZ01000108.1:0-65005 GCF_003721215.1 Streptomyces botrytidirepellens | reverse complement strand
CGCGCCGTATCGCGCGGCGGGCCCTTCTGCTGTGTGACGTTTTTTGGTCCAGGGGGTTAACGAGACTTTGGTCCAGGTGGTACAAAGTCGGTGTGCGGGCCGCTGACGCAAGCGGTCCCCGATCGCGCCTCGCCGCGCTCTCGTCTGGCCGGTACCGGGTCGATCACCCACGCCGCCGGCCTCCCCAGCCACGCCTTTATAGCCACGCCTTACGCACACTGCCCCCTCCTGACGGAGCCGCACTGGGGGCGCACGCACTCCGAAAGGCCCAGCCATGCCCCTGACGACCCCTTCCGTTCCCCCCGACGAGGCCACGTGGAACGAGGCCAAGGCCCGCCAGGCTGCCCGCGCCAGCTTCCTCGGCAGCATGCTCGAGTACTACGACTTCTACGTGTACGGGTCCGCCGCGGCGCTGATCTTCAACGAAGTGTTCTTCACCCGCGCCCACGGAGCCATCGGCACGCTGGCCTCGCTCGCCACCTTCGGCGTCGGCTACGTCGCGCGCCCGGTGGGCGGCGTGGTGCTCGGCCACTTCGGGGACCGGGTCGGACGCAAGAAGGTCATGCTCTTCACCCTCGTCCTCATGGGGGCGTCCACGTTCCTCATCGGATGCCTGCCGTCCTACAGCAGCATCGGCATCCTCGCCCCCGTCCTGCTGGTACTGCTCCGGCTCGCCCAGGGCTTCTCCGCCGGTGGCGAGCAGGCCGGTGCCAATTCGCTCACCCTGGAACACGCGCCACCGAACCGGCGTGCCTTCTACACCAGCTGGACCCTCACCGGGACCCAGGCCGGGTTCATCCTCGCGAGCCTGATGTTCCTGGTGGTGTCCACGCTGCCCGACCGGCAGCTGTTCGCGTGGGGGTGGCGCATCCCGTTCTGGTCCAGCGCCGTGGTGGTCGTGGTGGCCTACTGGGTGCGGCGGCGCCTGGAGGAACCCCGGGAGTTCACGGAGAAGAAGGACCACGACCGCACCGCGCGCCTGCCGGGGGTCGCCGTCCTGAGGTCGCAGCCATGGGATGTGCTGCGCGTGGCGCTGTGCCAGTTCAACTCCGTCGGCGGCAGCATCTTCTCCGTCTTCGCCCTCGCCTACGCGACCGGGGACGACGTCGGGCTGTCGCGGACCACCATGCTGTGGGTGGCCATCTTCGCCAACGTCTGCGCCCTGGTGATGCAGCCCCTCGCCGCGCTGCTGGCGGACCAGATCGGCCGCAAACCGGTGTTCATCGGCGGGGCGCTCGGCTTCGCGGCGACCATGTTCCTGTACCTCCACGCGCTGTCCACCGCGAACCTCGGGTACATCTTCTTCGGCGCGTTCCTCGTCACCTCGTGCTTCTACAGCTGCCTCAACGCCACCTGGCCCTCGATGTACGGGGAGTGGTTCAGCACCCCCGTGCGCTACTCGGGAACGGCGATCGGCACCCAGGTCGGCATCGGCTTCGCGGGCTTCGCCCCCACCATCGCCTACGCGATCCTCGGCGACGGCCCCGGCGGCTGGATCCCGGTCGCCCTCCTCGTCGCCTTCGCCATGGCCGTCGCCGCCACCTCGTGCGCGACCGGCCGGGAGACCTACCGGACCCCCATGTCCGAACTCGGCAAGCAGCCCGTCCCCACGGCCGCGCCGACCCCGCCACAACCCCAGCGGCCGACCGTCACCCGATAGAGCCGTCCGTACCCGAGACAAGGACCGAGACCAACCATGACCCGGACACTCCGCGTGGGAATCATCGGATGCGGCAAGATCGCGCTGAATCACGCGAAGGCACTGCTCGCCAACGACAACGCCGAGCTGTACGCCTGCTGCGACATCGACGGCGCACGGGCCGCGGAGTTCGCCACCAGGTTCGGCATCCCCCACGCCTACGACAACTCCGCCGACCTCATGCGCTCCGGCGTCGACACCGTCACCGTGTGCACCCCCCACCCCTCCCACGAGTCCACCGTCGTCGCCGCGGCCCGCCATGGCCTCGACGTGCTGTGCGAGAAGCCGATCTCCATCTCGCTCGCCGAAGCGGACCACATGATCGACGCCACGGATTCCGCAGGTGTGACCTTCGGGGGCCTCTTCCAGCGGCGGTTCTGGGAAGCGTCGCAACGCGCCCATGAGGCCATCCGGAACGGCCGCATCGGCACCCCCGTCTTCGCGAGCGTCGCCCTGCGCCTGGGGCGCGACGCCGCGTACTTCACCGCCGATCCCTGGCGCGGGACCTGGGACGCCGACGGCGGCGGCGTCCTCATCAACCAGGCCATCCACTACATCGACCTCATGCAGTGGTGTGTGGGTTCGCCCGTCGTGCGGGTGAGCGGGAACATCGCGACCCTCAAGCACGGTGACCACATCGAGGTCGAGGACACCGCCGTGGCCACCCTCGAATTCGCGAACGGCGCCCTCGGCGTCATCCAGGCCGGTACGACCTTCGCCCCCGGCCTCGGCACCCAGGTGCTGGTCACCGGGAACAACGGCGCCACCGTCAGCATCACCGAATTCCCCGAGGGCGAACCGGCGTTCAACGACATCTGGACCGTCGCCGGAGAGGAGAGCTACCGGCCCGTCCACTCCACCGAGATCGACTCCGATCCGTCCCTCGCCACGATCCACGAGGGGCTCACGCCCTACCACGCCCTACAGATCGACGACTTCATCGACGCCGTCGCCCACCACCGCGAGCCGCTCGTCACCGGGCGCGAGGCCAGGAAGGCCCTGGAGATCGTCCTCGCGATCTACGAATCCGCCCGGACCGGCGGGCCCGTGGACCTCGGCGCGACCCGCCCGGCACAGCTGACGCACCGGTGAAGGGCGGCCGCACCATGACATTTGACCAACTCGCCCTGGGGGCCATGACCTTCCGCGGACGGGACTTCGAAGCCTCTCTGGACGCGGCGCGGCGCAGCGGATTCCCCGCGGTCGGCATCTCGGTGGCCCAGTGCGTGGCCTGCCTGGAGCGCGGCATCCCGCCCGAAGCCATGGCCGAGGCCCTCCGCGACCACGGGCTGCGGGTCGCGGAGCTCGAACTGATCCGCCTCGGCGAACACGGCATCGCCCGGCACCTCAACGCCCTCGTCATCGACCTGATCGGCATCCTGAACCCGGACCGGGTCCATGTGGCCGCGTTCTCGGGGACGGTGGAGGACGCGCAACGGGAGTTCGCCACCCTGTGCGAGGAGATCACGACCGCCGACGTGGCCTTCGAGTTCATGCCCTACAGCACCGTCCGCGACCTGCCCACCGCCGTGGACCTCGTACGCGCCGCAGGCTCCCCGAGGGCGAAACTGGTGCTCGACGTCGTGCACTTCTTCCGTTCCGGCGCGGATGTCACCGACCTCACGCCCGACGTCCTCGCCCTCACCGCGGGCCTCCAGCTGTCCGATCTCGTCCCCAGGCCGGGCAAGGGCCTGGCCGAGGAATCCCGCCACCTGAGGGCGTTCCCGGGCGACGGCGTACTCCCGCTGGCCGACTTCCTCCGCGCGGCTCTCGCGGCGAGTGGCGACACGCCACCGCCCGTCACGGTCGAACCCGTTTCGGACGCGCTGGAGACGCTGCCCGTGGCCTGGGTCGCCGAGCGCGCGATGCAGTCGATCGCGTGCCTGCTCACCGCGGCGAACTGGCCGGCGTAGGCGAGCGGCGACCCACGCCCGACCATCCCCCCGACGACGGAGAACCCGATGATGCGAGCCGCAGTACTCCACGGCCCGAACCTGAACCGGCTCGGCAAGCGCCGCCCCGACAAATACGGGCACGCCACCCTGGCCGACATCGAGCGCGACATCGATGACACCGCCGCCCGTATCGGTGTCGCCGTGCAGCACTTCCAGTCCAACCACGAGGGTGCACTGATCGACTGGCTCCATGAGCGCCAGGACGCCCTCGACCTCATCGTCGTGAACCCCGCCGGACTCACGCCCTACGGCTACTCGCTGCTGGACGCCCTCAACGACACCGGCCTGCCCTTCGCGGTCGTCCACATCTCTCCGTTCGCCGCCGTGGACGGCAAGACGCGGGAGGACATCTTCGCCGCGTCCGCCGCCGTCTACGCCTCGGGAATGGGGTGGCGCGGCTACGCCCACGCCCTCGAGGCGCTCACCGTCAAGGTCACGGGAACGCCTGCTCCCGGATCAGACGGGCTCCGGGAGCGGCCCCAGGCGCTCGATGACACGCTCACGTAGCAGCAGGTACTCCGCCCAGCGGCGCCGCAGCGGACCCGGCGGGCGCGGGACGACACGGGCGGCCGTGATGGTCTGCCCGTGTCTGAACTGCTCGCGGGTCAGGTCGAGTTCGACGCCGCTGGGCAGCCGGTTCCACCAGTGGAAGCCACGCTGGGGCCCATTTGCAAGGTGTACCTCGCCGACCACGAGGTCGCCGCCGAAGACATCGGTGACGACCAAGGCCGTGATGTCGCAGTGTCCCCAAGCCGGGTTGCCCGGCTGCCAGTCGGCCTGATTGTCCGGTGAACAGGTGTCGGCGGCCCAGCTTGCCCGCAGCGCCTTGTCGAGGTCGAGCAGATTCCAAGGGGTCATGGCGGCAGCATCGCAGTCGGCACTGACAACGCGGCCCGCGCACGCACCTATCCGGCCGGTCGCACCGGGATCCTCAAGCCGGGGAAGCCCGCCGCACCCTGCGCGCGGGCACCGGTTGAAGCTCAACCGTCGAACCGGCAGAAGAGCGCGTAGAGGTAATCCTCCAACTTGCCGGTGAGCAGAGCCGGAGTCAGATCGTCGCGCCCCAACTCCCGCCATGGGACCGCGACCTTCTCGGCATCAGCCAGTGCCGTGGAGCAGTGCGCCACGTCCAGATCGGCCGGTCCCCGGGACGTCTCCACCCAGTCGACGACACCGGAGATCTCCAGGCCGGGGCCCTCCCCGGTGAAGAGCACATTGCCGGGGTGGAAGTCCCGGTGCAGGAAACAGGGCTGGTAGGCGGGGGATCGCGGCGGATGATGTCCACTGCGCGCTGCCACACGTCCGGTCGCCGCCGTCACGTCGACACCCTTGAAGGCGGCCACCGGCACATCGGTCTCCGCGAGCAGACGCAAGATGTCCGCCTCGCGCGTGAGTAACCCCTCCGCGACGGCGCATCTCCGAGGTCCACCCACCGCGCAGCCGTTCCACCCCTTCGACCCGGTGCCCTTCGCCCACCCGCTGCTCCACCCAGGCACGTGTGTCGACGGCCACATCCGCATGCGCATCCATGCGCACAACCTATAGACCGCTCTCGTGGAGAGGCGGAGAGTCAGCCAGGCAAAGGCAAGCGGATCACGCTGCGATGCCGCGTGGCGGCCCTATGGTCCTCCGCCTAGCATGGGGGTACTAGGTCCCCGGCCCTCGGCCCGGGCTCGGCCTGAGATCATCCATGCGCCCGATGCCACCTTTCAGAGGCGGGAGCCACCCTTTCCGGTGGACACCTGCCGAGAGGAGCGCATCATGTCGTACCCGGAAGACCTCCAGTACCCGGAGCCCCGCTACCACGGCACCAGGGGCGAAGTGAACGCGGTGTTCCGTCCGGCCGACACCCCGGCGGACCTCTCGTCGCCCGGAGGCGCTACGCACTACCTCGCCACCAGCGAGTCCACCGGTGGCGAATTCGGCCTGTACAAGGTGGAGATGGGGCCACGGGCCGGTGGGCCCGCGACGCACTTCCACAAGGCGGTGTCGGAGTCCTTCTACGTCCTCTCCGGCGAACTGGAGTTGTACAACGGCGAGAAGTGGGTCACGGGCCGCGAGGGCGACTTCCTGTACGTGCCGGTCGGCGGTCTGCACGCCTTCAAGAACGTGACCGACGAGCCCACGTCCATGCTCCTGCTCTTCTCCCCGGGCGCCCCGCGCGAGGAATACTTCGAGCGCCTCGCGGAGATGTCACAGCGCGGTGGCGAGGAACTCAAGCGGTTCCGCATCCGGCACGACAGTTACTTCGTGGAGGACTTCGAGCCCGGGGCGGAGTAGTCCGAGGCGGTGGCGTGCCGCATGACGAGTTCGTACGACCGCAGGCGGGCCGCCAGTGCGTAGACGGGCGTGACCAGCATCAGTTCGTCCGCTCCGGTCGCCTCCGCCACCTGCGCCAGGCGGCCTACGGCGGTCTCGGGCGTGCCGTGCGCCTGATGGGCGAGGAAGCCCGCCAGCGCCTGGCGCTCCTCCGCGGTGAAGGGGTGGGTGGCCGCCTCGGCGGGTGAGGGGAAGGGGACCTCGCTCTGGCCCTTGAGGAGCCCGGCCTTGACGACGTTCATCGGTCCGGCCAGCCGGTCCGCCTCCTCCTGCGTCTCGGCGCAGATCGTTTCCACGCACACCAGCACCCGGGGGTGTTCACACCACGCGGAGGGGGAGAAGCGGGTCCGGTAGTGGTCCAGCGCGGCGAGGGTGTTGTCGGGGCGGATGTGGTGGGCGAAGGCGAGGGGCAGGCCGAGTTCCGCGGCGAGCGCGGCACCGGCGGTGCTGGAGGCCAGCAGCCACGGTTCCGGGAGCGTACCGAGCGCCACCTCGTCCACCAGGAACCGCAGGGTCGCCGCCACGTCGTCCCGGTACGCGTCGTCCGTCGTCGGCCCGGCGCCGCGCCGCAGCGCCCGGGCCGTGGACTCGTCGAAGGTGCCGGGACCGCGGCCGATACCCAGGTCGATCCGGTCGGGGTGCAGCGCGGCGAGGGTGCCGAACTGTTCGGCCAGCATGATGGGGGCGTGGTTGGGGGCGAGCACGCCCCCGGAACCCAGGCGGATGGCCGACGTCGATGCGGCGGCATGGGCGGTCAGGACGACGGGCGGGAAGGCGCCGATGGCGGGGGAGTGGTGGTGTTCGGCGTACCAGAGCCGCCGGTAGCCGAGGGCGTCGAGACGTTGGGCGAAGGCGGTGGTGTCACGTAACGTGTCCACGGCCCGCGTACCGGTCTGGACCATGGCGACTTCCAGCGCGGAGAGCGGCAGGGTGATCATGCGGCCAGCATAGGGAGTTTCCGGCGGCTTCGGACGGCTGTTCTGTCCGCCGGTCCGTCGCTTCCCCGCGGCCCGCGGCCCTTCACCACGGCACGGGTGTCCCGTCCCAGGAGAAGAACCCACCGGTGGGGCCGTCATCCGGCACGACGGCCAGCCGGACGGCTCCCCGGGCGGCCTCGGCCGGGTCTTCGCCGGACGAGGCCGCGCGGGCGTTGAGGTCGGTGGCCCGCAGACCGGGGGCGAGGGCGTTGACCTTGAACCCCTCCTCGGCCAGCGTCTGGGCGTAGAACACGGTCAGCGCGTTGAGCGCGGTCTTCGACGACCGGTAGGCGGCGGCGCCACCGCTGCCGGGGGTGAACTGCGGATTCTCGTGCGTGCTCCAGGTCAGCGACCCGGTGCCACTGGAGACGTTGACGATACGGGGGTGCGGGGACCGGCGCAGGGCGGGCAGGAAGGCGTTGGTGACCTCGAGGACCGCGAACACGTTGGTCTCGTACGTGCGCCGGAACTCCGCGACGTCGGCTTCGGCCGGTGAGGCGGACGACACCGAGATGCCCGCGTTGTTGACCAGCACGTCCAGGCGATCCACCCGGGCCGCGGCCCCGGCGACGCTGTCTGTGTCCGTCACGTCCAGGACCAGCGGACGGGCGTCGCCGCCGATCTCCGCCACGGCCCGCTGCCCGCGTCCGGCGTCCCGGGAACCCACGTACACGGTGAAGCCCTCCTCGGCGAGGAGGCGGGCGATGTGCTTGCCGATGCCCTTGTTGGCACCGGTGACGAGTGCCGTGCGATCGTTCATGACACCTACGGTGCTCCGGCGGCGACCGCTCTGCCAGGTGCAGCTTGTACCAGGCTGCCGGGAGCGCGGACACCCCCTAGCCGGAGACGCCCAGCGAGGCGTAGTCGTAGCCGCCTCCCCAGGGCTCGCTGGTGTGGACGTTGGTCAGCCGGGAGCCGCGCCAGATCACGGCCCGCTGGAACAGGATGGGCAGATAGGCGGCGGAGTCGGAGATCTTCTCATTGATCCGCGCGTAGTCGCTCCCGGCCTTCGCCGGGTCCTGTTCCGCGATCGCCGCGTCGAAGAGGTCGTCGACCGTGGGATCGTCCAGCTCCGCGACATTGACATTGCTCGCGTCCTGGATGAAACGGCTGTCGGCGAGCGGCTGGAGAAACCCCTGACCGGTCGGGAAGTCGGGGGACCACCTCTGGAAGACGATGCCGTAGCCCTTCTTCTTCACGGTCGCGGGCGAGCCAATCGTCGCGTAGAAGTCCCTGTAGCCGATCCGCTCGATCCGGGTACGGATACCGACCTTCTTCAGCGACTCCGAGAGCGACGTGGCGATTCCCACGTCGACGGGCTGGTCACGCACCGCGATGGTGGTCGTGAACCCGCCCGACTCTCCGCATGCCGTCAATTCCTTCTCCGCCTGGGGGACGTTCGGCTTGCCCTTGTCCTTGACGGTGTCGTACGGGTCGTAGGAGGAGACGGAGCCCGTGACGGTCGGCGGAAGCATATGGGGCGCGAGATCGCCGCTCTGCGGACCGCCTGCCGCGGTCCGCATGTTCTCCCTGTCCGCCGCGTAGAGGACGGCCTTACGGCAGTGGACGTTGTCCAGGGGTTTGACGGAGCGCGGAAGGGCCGCGAACCGAAGCACTCCGGTGTACGGGTTGTCCAGCCGGTCGGAGTCCTTCCGGGCCTTGATGAGGCCGGTCCCGGTGAGCCCGGAAAATCCCAGGTCGAGGTCGTATTGGCCCGAAATCAGGGCCTGCGCGTTCGCCTGCTCATTGTCATTGATCCGCACCGTGATCCGGTTCGGGAGTGCGGTGCGGATCGGGTCGGACGACGGGTTCCACTGCGTATTGCGGACCAGCTCCAGTGACTTTGCCGGCGTGTAGGACTTGAACGTGTACGGCCCGGAGGAGAACGGACGATTCTGATAATTGACTTTGGTGTCCTTCGCCCGCTTGACGGGCGACGCGGCCGGCATCGCGAGCATGTGCTCGAAGTCGCCGTTGGGCTCGGGCAGCCGGAAGACGATGGTCTTGTCGTCCGGGGTCTCGATGGCCTTCAGGCCCAGCTTGTCCTGGGAGGTGTCCTTGTACGGCCCCTTGTAGGTGTGCTCGGGGTCCAGCACCTGCTGGAGATAGACCGGGCCGCCGTTGATCACCTCCGGGGCCCAGACCCGCTCGATGCCGTATTTGATGTCCTTGGAGGTGATCGCCGTGCCGTCTTCCCAGGTGAGGCCGTCGCGCAGGGTGTAGGTGTACGTCTTGCCACCGTCCGTCACTTCGGCCCTCTCCTGGGCGAGGTCTGCGACCAGTTCGGTGCCCTTCTTGCCGGGTTCCGGGGCGTAGGTGACCAGTTGGCGGGCGTAATAGCGGGAGAAGTTCCAGACGAAGCCGTAATAGCTGCGCTGCGGGTCCCATGAGTCCGCGTCGATGCTGCTGACGAATTTCAGCGTGCCGCCGGGCTTCGTCGAGGCGTTGACCGTGCCCTTGGTCGCGGCGTTGTACCCGGACGTGGGGCCCGTCTTCGGCGTGCTGGACGACTTCGGTTTCCGCTGTCCGGAGTCGTTCGTGGAGGCGTCGGAATCCTTCATCCAGGACAGCACCAGCGGGATGCCCGCGGCGATCAGGGCAATGGCCAGCGCTCCCACCAGACCGTAACGGACCGTCCGGCGGAGGCCCGGTGAGGCACCGCGGGAGGAGGGGGCCGGGGCGGGCGACGGCAGGGTTGTCGGCGACCAGGCGGGTTGCGGCGGCACGTCGGGCAGCGGCCGTGGCGCCGGGGCCGGGTCGGGTTCGGGGTCGTACGCCGAGGGCGTGGGCGCGGGCGGCGGTTCGTACGGGGGCGGCGCGGGCTCGGGCGCGGGTGTCGGCACCGGTTCGTGTTCGTACGGTGGCGGCGGCGGGCCGAAGCCGGGCGGTGCCCAGGCCACGTTGCGGGCCAGGGCCAGACCGCCCGCCGTGTTGCGGTCGCGCTTCTGCGGCAGGGGCCGCCCCTTCGCCCGCAGCGCCGTGTACACCTGTGCGTAGACCGTGTCCAGGTCCAGCAGCTCCGGCCCGCCCGGCGCTCCGTCGCGCAGGAGCCGCAGCAGCTCTCCCGTGAAGGCCGTGTGGGGCTCACCCGGCGGGGCGAGGGCGAAGCTGGTGTCGGGAACGGAGGCCAGTAGATAGGTGCCCTCGACTTCGACCTGGTCGATCACCGCATCGGCGCCCGGCGCGCTCATGAAGCCGAGCACCCGTCCGCTGAAGCAGCAGTCGAGCAGCATCACTTGACGG
Source organism: Streptomyces botrytidirepellens (assembly GCF_003721215.1). Lineage (NCBI taxonomy): Bacteria > Bacillati > Actinomycetota > Actinomycetes > Kitasatosporales > Streptomycetaceae > Streptomyces > Streptomyces botrytidirepellens. The sequence continues at coordinate 54,812 of NZ_RIBZ01000108.1, read as the reverse complement.
CCGGTCCGCCCGTCGAGCACGACGTCGCGCAGCGTGCCGTAGGGGAGCCCGGTGTAGGAGCGGTGCGGTATCGATCCGGTCAGCCCCAGGAAGAGTTCGCCGCGGCGCGGCTCCACGAGGCCGTGTCCGGCGAAGTACACCAGCAGGGTGTCCGTGGCTTCCTCGGCCGCGGTCCGCACGGCGTCGAGGACCTCGACCGCGGTGGCGGGATCCTCGATCACCGTGCAGTGCTCGGGTGCCAGCCCCCAGGAATGCGGGGCGCATAAGGCCGCGGCCAGCGCGCTCAGGTTGTTCGCCACCGCCGGGATCTGTTCCAGATGGGCATACCGGCTGGTGCCGATGAGCACGGCGCGGGTGGCGGCGGGGTCGGGCAGGACGGCCACGGCTACCGCCCTTCCCCGGCGTCTTCTCCCTCTGGTTCGGGCCCGGTCGGGGACTCCAGCGCATCGATCAGACGCCGCAACTCCTCGTCGCCGCCGCCGTCGAGACAGACCGTGAGGTCACCGCGGCGCACGGTGATCCGGCGGGCATGTGGTCGCGTCTGCCGCCAGGTGGACAGCGCCAGCGCGAAGGAGGCCGCGCTCCAGGCGTTGTCGGTGACCAACTGCAACACTTCGGTGAGCAGGCCCATCTGGCCCGGCGACGGCGGGGCTTGGACCAGTTCCACACGGGCGCCGCGGCGCATGGCCGGGTCCCGCCCCAGCCAGTCGTGGAGCGATCGCAGCTCCTCCTCGCCGCCGCTCACCGCTACGTCGATCCGCACCAAGCCCCCCTTGTGACGACAGACTTCTCAATTCTGTCCTACTCGGGGGCGCCTGCGAAGGATGAACGCGGGGCAGGATGAACGCCGGGAAGAGTGAACGCGGGGAAGGGTCGACGATCAGGCGGCGCCGGGGGCGGCTGCGGAACGATTCCGGGCAGCCGGGCCATCACCCACTCCTCGCCACTCTCAACGTATAGCGCACCGGGGGCCTTGCGGCAAGGCCCCCGTCGTGCCGCAGAATTTCCGGCCGTAGCCAGGACCTGCGGAAACGGAGTCGCGACGTGTGTGTGTTGTTGTCGGAGCACGGGGTGAGCGAGCCCACCGGCGCGTTCGATCTTCCCGACCGCCTCTCGCCCAAGGCCGACCCGGCGCTGATCGCCGGGGACGAGCGGCACTTCGCGGCCATCGCGGAGTGCCTCGAACAGTCGATCGCCGAACTGTCCGACAGCCTCGAAGCCGCGCGCAAGGCGCCCGGTGGCGTCGGCAGGCAGGCGATGGACCGGGACACGGAGATCCACCGGCTGACCGCCCGCCTGCGCGCGCTGCGCCGCTTCGGCCTGGACCTGTGCCTCGGGCACATGGTCGGCGAGGACGGGGCCGAGCCCGTGTACGTCGGACGGCTCGGCCTCAAGGACAGCACGGGCCGTCAGCTGCTGCTGGACTGGCGTTCCCCCGCGGCCGAGCCGTTCTTCGGGGCCACCCACGCCAACCCGATGGGTCTGGCGAGCCGCCGCAGATACCGCTGGACCCTCGGCCGGATCAGCGACTACTGGGACGAGGTGTTCACCTCGGACGGGTTCGCCGGACACGCCGCGCTGGACGACCAGTCCGCCTTCATCGCCAGCCTGGGCAGCAACCGGTCGCCGCGGATGCGCGACGTGCTCGGCACCATCCAGGCCGACCAGGACGCCATCATCCGGGCGGGCTCCCGGGGCGCCCTCGTCGTGGACGGCGGTCCGGGCACGGGGAAGACCGTCGTCGCCCTGCACCGCTCCGCCTACCTCCTCTACTCCGACCCGCGCCTCGCGCACCGCCGGGGCGGTGTGCTGTTCGTCGGCCCGCACCAGCCTTATCTGGCCTACGTCGCCGACGTCCTGCCCAGCCTCGGGGAGGAGGGCGTGCGGACCTGCACCCTGCGGGACCTGGTCGCCGAGGGGGCCGGAGCGGCCATCGAGGCCGACCCGGAGGTGGCCCGGCTGAAGTCGTCCGCGGACATGGTGGCGGCGATCGAGAAGGCCGTCAGGTTCTACGAGGAGCCGCCCGCCGAGGGCATGACGGTCACGACCGACTGGGCCGACGTCTGGCTGGGCGCCGACGACTGGGCCGAGGCGTTCGACGCACCGGAGCCGGGCACTCCGCACAACGAGGCGCGCGAGCAGATCTGGGCGGAGCTGGCCGCGATCCTGCTGGACAAGCTCGGCGAGCTCGGCGACGAGATCTCGCCCGATGCCTTCCGGAGGTCGCTGCTGCACGACGAGGAGCTGGTCACGACGCTCAACCGCGCGTGGCCGCTGATCGACGCGGCCGACCTCGTGGGCGACCTGTGGTCCGTACCCGCCTACCTGCGGATGTGCGCCCCCTGGCTGGGCCCCGACGAGGCGCGGAAGCTGCGCCGCAAGGAGGCTCCCCAAGCCTGGACGGTGTCCGACCTGCCGCTGCTGGACGCGGCGCGGCAGCGGCTGGGCGACCCGGAGACGGCCCGGCGCACGCTCCGGCACCGGGCCGCCGTCGACGCCGAACGCCGCCGCATGGCCGACGTCATCGACAACGTGCTCGCGGCCGATGACGATGGGGAAGGCGCGGTGACGATGCTGCGCGGACGGGACCTCCAGGACAGCCTGATCGACGAGACCGCACTGCCCGGCGCCGACCCGGACCTGCTCGCCGGTCCGTTCGCGCACATCGTCGTGGACGAGGCTCAGGAACTGACCGACGCGGAGTGGCAGATGCTGCTGCTGCGGTGCCCGTCCCGGAGCTTCACCATCGTCGGGGACCGCGCCCAGGCCAGGCACGGGTTCACGGAGTCATGGCAGGAACGGCTGGAGCGGGTCGGGCTCGACCGGATCAACCTGGCGTCCCTGAGCGTCAACTACCGGACGCCCGAAGAGATCATGGCGGAAGCCGAACCGGTCATCCGGGCCGAACTCCCGGACGCCAACGTGCCGACCTCCATCCGCAGCGGCAACGTCCCCGTCGAACACGGCTCCGTCGCGGACCTGACCACGATCCTCGACACCTGGCTCGCCGCACACGACGAGGGGACCGCGTGCGTCATCAGTACCGGAGCCGACGCCTTCCGGGCGACGTCCCGCGTCCGGTCGTTGACCCCGGAGCTGTCGAAGGGGCTCGAATTCGACCTGGTCGTCCTCGTCGACCCGGAGGAGTTCGGCGAGGGCATCGAAGGCGCGGTCGACCGCTACGTGGCGATGACCCGGGCGACGCGGCAGCTCGTCGTCCTCACGAGCTAGCGGGACGTCGGCTGGTGCGTTCCCGGGGTGTGTCCGAACGTACGGCGGAACACATCGATGAACGCGCTGGCGGACGACCAGCCGCACCGGTGCGCCACGGTGGTCACCGGAAGGTTCTCGGCCAGCAGGATCAACGCGTGGTACAGGCGCAGTTGGGTGCGCCACTGCGGGAAGGTCATGCCGAGGTCGGCCTTGAAGTGGCGGGAGAGCGTGCGGTCGCTGGCGCCGACCTCCCTGCCCAGCGCGGCCAGGGTGCGGCCGTCGGCCGGATCGTCGCACAGGATCGCGCACACCGCCTTCAGCAGAGGGGCGGTGGGCGTGGGCAGGTGCAGCGGCTGCTGGGGTGAGGCCCGCAACTGGTCGAGCAGTACGGCCCGCAGCCGCCCGCGCTCGGGGCTGTCGTCGTGCGGGGTGTGGGTGTAGACGAGGATCAGTTCGCGGAGGAGCGGACCGACCGCCAGCACGGTCGGCTCGTCCAGGCCGAGCGGGTTGTCGCTCGCGTCCAGGCCGACCAGGTGGAGTTCGAGTTCGCCGTGGGCCTGGTGGGCGTGCACGGTGCCGGCCGGCACCCAGATGGCGCGCGTGCCCGGGGCGATCCACGTGCCGGTGCCGGTCGTCACGGCCAGCACTCCGCGGCCCGCGTAGACGATCTGGTGGTCGTCGTGGTGGTGGGCGTCGATGGCGGCCCCGGGCGCCAGCCACTGGGTGCGGGTCGGCGCCACCGGCTCATGGCGGACTTTCGGCATGGGTTGGCAGTTTATCGGAAGCCCGACAGGGCGCCCGGTGACGACGATGGCGAGGTGCCCAGGAACAAATCCATCATCATGCTGTCGGTCGGCCACGCCTGCGTGGACGTCTACCAAGGCGCCGTCGCGTCGCTCGTCCCGTTCTTCGTGGCCGAGCGTGCGTACAGCTATTCCGCGGTCTCGGGCGTCGTGCTCGCCGCGTCCCTGCTGTCCTCGGTGGCCCAGCCGGTGTTCGGCGCGCTCACCGACCGCTGGGCGATGCCGTGGCTGCTGCCGGTGAGTACGGTCCTCGGCGGGCTGGGGATCGCCCTGAGCGGTGTGGGTGGTTCGTACGCCTGGACGCTGGCGTTCGTGGCCGTGTCCGGTATCGGGGTCGCCGCCTACCACCCCGAGTCCGCGCGCGTTGCGCGGCGCGTCAGCGAGGGCAGCCACAGCGCGATGGCGTGGTTCTCCCTCGGCGGCAACCTCGGCTTCGCCACCGCGCCGCTCATGGTCGGCGCCGTCGTCGCCACCGGCGGTCTGCGCCTGACGCCGCTGCTCGTCGTACCGGCGCTCGTCGGCAGTGTGCTGTGCCTGCCCGTCCTGCGCGCACTGGGCGGGCCGGTGCGCGGCGACACCGGTGCGGCGGTGGCGACGGGCCCCGATGACGTCGCCTCGTTCGTGAAGCTGTCGCTGGCCGTGGTCTGCCGGTCCATCGTCTTCATCGGCCTGAGCACGTTCATCTCGCTGTACGCGCAAGCGCGCCCGGGCGGCAGCACGGCGGCGGGCACGGCGGCGCTGTTCGTGCTCTACCTCGGCGGCGCGGTGGGCTCCGTGCTGGGCGGACATCTGGCCGGCCGCTGGGACCGGGTCACCGTCGCCCGCTGGTCGTACCTCTTCACGGTCGCCGCCGTCGCGGGGATCGTGTACGTGCCCGGCCCGGCGATCTACGCGTTCGTGGCGCTGACCTCCGTCGGCCTGTACGTCCCCTTCTCCCTCCAGGTCACCCTCGGCCAGGACTATCTGCCCACCCGCACCGGCACCGCCGGCGGGATCACCCTCGGGCTGACCGTCAGCGTCGGCGGCCTGGTCACTCCGCTCATCGGCAGCGTCGCCCACGCGACCTCCCTGCGCACGGCCCTGACCCCGCTGATCCTGATGCCCGCCCTGAACTGGCTGCTGTTCCGCACGCTGCCCGAACCCACCGCGCCGGGCGCCGCTAGCCGTCGTCCGGACCCTCGCCCGGGCCGTCGTCGGGTACATAGCGCAGCACGTCGCCGGGCTGACAGTTGAGGGTGCGGCAGATCGCGTCGAGCGTCGTGAACCGGACCGCCTTCGCGCGGCCGTTCTTCAGCACGGCGATGTTGGCGGGCGTGATGCCGACCGCGGCGGCGAACTCGCCGACGGACATGTTGTGTCGGGCGAGCTGGACGTCGAGGTCGACGATGATCGCCATCAGACGACCTCGGCCATCTCGGTCTCCAGATCGGTCGCCTTGCGCAAGAGGCTGCGCATGATGACGATGAGCATCGCGAACGAGGCCCCCACACCGGCGCTCGCGGTCGCGGCGAACAACGCGCTGATGACGTCCATGCCGTCGCCGGGAGAGGGAATGGACGCCAGGGCCAGATGCGCGGTGACCCCGATCGCCAGCAGCGTCGCCACGATCGAGGACCCGATGATGACGTCGACCCATCGGAAGGCCCGCGGCGTGAAGATCGCACCGCGCCGGACCATGTCGAGCAGCATCCACGTGGCGACGAGCGCGACTTGGACGCACGCGACGCCGAGGATCGCCACCGTCACGTAGGGCGTGGCGAAGGGGGCGTACGGGGGGAACTTGTCGACCTCATCGGCCGCCATCGTCGGTATGACGACGATCTGCCCGAAGAGACCCATCAGGATCGCGGCGACGATGCCGGCCCGCAGCGCGGCGATGAAGAGACGATGCATCTATCGATTGTCGATCGATACCTATCGAAAGTCAATCGATCCCAGCTGCGCGGAGAGCGCGCCGCCGCGTCACCCTTTCGCCCCACGTGCCTCTCGTTGCAGTACGCCGAGGCATCATCCACCGGCCCGCCGGGAAGGAATCACCTTATTCAGCGCAGAACGCCCCAGGGGAGCCGTCGTGCCCGCAGCCAGAAGCGATGCCACCGATGTGCCGGGGAACGGGGAGGAGACCCCGCTGAAGCGGGCCATCGGCCCCGGGCTGCTGGTCCTCTTCGTGATCGGCGACATCCTCGGCACCGGGATCTACGCCACCACCGGCCAGGTCGCGGGCAAGGTCGGCGGGGCGCTGTGGCTGCCGTTCGTCATCGGGTTCGTCGTGGCCATCCTGACGGCGGCCTCGTACGTCGAGCTGGTCGGCAAGTATCCGCAGGCGGCCGGTGCCGCGCTGTACACGCAGAAGGCGTTCAAGGTGCCGTTCGTGACGTTCATCGTCGCCTTCATGGTCATGTGCTCGGGCCTGTCCTCGGCGAGCGCGGCGGCCCGGGCCTTCAGCGGCGACTACCTCGCCGAGTTCACGGACGCCCTCCCGCCCACCTTCGTCGCGATCCTGTTCATCCTCGCCCTGGCCGCCCTCAACCTGCGGGGTGTGTCGGAGTCCGTGAAGACCAACGTGGTGCTCACGCTCGTCGAGCTGACCGGCCTGCTCATCATCCTGGTGACCGGCGCCTGGGCGGTGCTGTCCGGGGAAGGCGATCCGTCGCGGCTCGGCGAGTTCCGGGCGGAGGGCAGCGGTTACGCACTGCTCACCAGCGTGCTGGGGGCGACCGCCCTCGGCTTCTTCGCCTTCGTCGGCTTCGAGGACTCCGTCAACATGGCCGAGGAGACCAAGGACCCCCGGCGCACCTTCCCGCGCGCCATCTTCACCGGCGTCGCCGTCACCGGCACCCTCTACGTCCTCGTCGCCCTGGTGTCCTCCCTGCTCGTGGACTACCGGGTGCTGGAGGAGTCGAGCGGCCCCCTGCTCGAGGTCGTCGAGGTCGGCGGGCTCGACTTCCCGCCCAAGCTGTTCGCCCTGATCGCCCTGTTCGCGGTCACCAACTCGGCCCTGATCAACATCATGATGGCGTCCCGCCTCTGCTACGGCATGGCGAACGAACGCATCCTGCCGCGCGCCATGGGGCGCGTGCTCGCCGGGCGCCGCACCCCGGTCGTCGGGATCGTGTTCGTCTCCCTCCTCGCCATCGGTCTGGTGTCCACCGGCGAGATCGCCGGGCTCGGTGACACCACGGCGTTCCTGCTCCTGTGCGTGTTCGTCATCGTCAACGTCGCCGTGCTCGTGCTGCGCCGCGACCGCGTCGAACACCGGCACTTCCGCACCCCGACGCCGCTGCCGGTGCTGGGTGCGATCACGGCCCTGGTGCTGGCCAGTCCGCTGGCCGACCGGCCCGCCCACGTGTACATCAGGGCGGGGGTGCTGCTGGCCATCGGCATCGCGCTGTGGGTGCTCAACAAGGTGGTGATGACGGTTCGCGGCGAGGCGGGAACCGGTGAAGTACGGTCTGCGGAGTGACGAACCAGCGAAAGCCACGGGGCCCGTACCGCAAGAGCGCGGAACGGCGGGAACAGATCCTCCAGGCCGCCTACGAGGCCATCGACGAGCACGGGGAACGAGCCTCCCTCCAGGACATCGCCGCCCGCGTCGGGGTGACCCAGCCCGCCCTGACGTACTACTTCCCCACGCGCGACGACCTGCTCCTCGCGGTCCTGGAGCGGCGCGACGTCCTGGGCAAGGCGTTCGCCCGAGCCGCCGGAGACGGCGAATCCGTGATCGACAGCATCGTGGCGGGCACGCGCCTGATCACCGATCACCCCGGGGTGGCCAAGCTGGGCGTCGCCCTCTCGGCGGCGGCCACCGATCCGGAGAGCCCCGTGCACACCCACTTCGCCGAGCGATACCGGGGCCTCGCGGCCGAGGCCGCGCAGGACTTCGAGGAGGGGCAAGCTGCCGGTGAGATCCGGGCCGATGCCCCGGCCGACCACCTGGCCAGGGCGGTGCTGGCGGTCATGGACGGCCTCCAGCTCCAGTGGATGCACGACCCCACGGTGGACATCGCCGCGATCGCCGAGACGTTCGCGCGGATGCTCACGGCTTCGGCCGCCGACCAATAAATTTTTGGGGTGATAGATTTTCGGCGTCCGCTACCGGAAGGGGGACGCCGATGTCCGCCACCCCGCCCCGTCCGCCGCAGGACCTCGACTTCGACCCGGAGGTCTTGCGCGCCCGCTACCGCGCCGAACGCGAGCGCCGCATCCGACCCGACGGCAGTGCCCAATACCGGGGCGTCGGGGGCGAGTTCGGGTACTACGCCGACGATCCCCACGCCGATCCCGCGTTCACGCGAGAGCCCTTACACGACCGCGTCGAGGTGGTGATCGTCGGTGGTGGCTTCGGCGGTCTGCTCGCCGCCGCACGGCTGCGGCAGGCGGGCGTCGTGGAGCCGATCCGAGTGATCGACAAGGGCGGGGACTTCGGCGGCACCTGGTACTGGAACCGCTACCCCGGCATCCACTGCGACATCGAGTCGTACATCTACCTGCCGTTGCTGGAGGAGGTCGGCTACGTCCCCAAGTGGCGCTACGCGCCAGGGGAGGAGATCCGGCAGCACGCCCGGGCCATCGCCCGCCACTTCGGCCTGTACGACGACGCCTGCTTCCAGACCCAGGTGACCGAACTCCGCTGGGACGACGACCAGAGGGAGTGGACCGTCGCCACCGACCGCGGCGACCGCATACGGGCCCGCTACGTCATCACCTCCACCGGCACCCTGAGCCAGGCCAAACTCCCCGGCATCCCCGGCATCGAGACCTACCGGGGTCACACGTTCCACACCAGCCGCTGGGACTACCACTACACAGGCGGCGACGCGGGCGGCGGGCTGCACAAGCTGGCCGACAAGCGCGTCGCCCTCATCGGCACCGGGGCCACCGCCATCCAGGTCGTGCCCCACCTCGGGGAGGACGCCCGGCACCTCTACGTGTTCCAGCGCACGCCCTCCTCCGTCGACCTGCGCGACAACCGCCCCACCGACCCCGCGTGGGCCGCGTCGCTCCGGCCGGGCTGGCAGCGGCGCCGCATGGAGAACTTCCTGAAGGTCGTCACCGGTGTGCGCACGGACGAGGACCTGGTGAACGACTCCTGGACCAGCAGCGCCCGGCTCCAGGAGAAGCTGATCCCGACCAACGCCTACGCGGACGTCCCGCCCGAGGACCGGGAACGGCTGTACGAGATCGCCGACTTCCAGAAGATGAACGAGATCCGGGACCGCGTCGAAGCCGTGGTCGAGGACCCGGAGACGGCCGAGAAGCTCAAGCCCTGGTACCGCTACATGTGCAAGCGGCCCACGTTCAGCGACCACTACCTCCAGACCTTCAACCGGCCGAACGTCACCCTGGTCGACACGGCGGACACCCACGGCGTGGAGCGGATGACGGAGACCGCCGTCGTGGTCGGCGACACCGCGTACGAGGTCGACTGCGTCATCTTCGCCACCGGCTTCGAGGTGGGGGTCTCCGGGATCCTCTCCGGACAGCTTCCGGTGTACGGCAGGGGCGGCGTCCCGCTCTCCGAGGCCTGGGCGCGTGGCCCCAAGACGCTCCACGGCTTCTCCAGCCACGGCTTCCCCAACCTGTTCCAGCTGGGCCCGCTCCAGAACGCGTCCTCCGTGAACTTCGTCCACGTCCTCGACGAACAGGCCCAGCACGTCGCCGAGATGGTCACCGAGGCCCGTAAGCGCCGGGCCCGGTACGTCGAACCCACCTCCGCGGCGCAGGACGCGTGGTTGGCCGCCCTTGCGGACAACGCACCCGACCTGCACACCTTCCAGGCGGAGTGCACCCCCGGCTACTACAACAACGAGGGCATGCCGCGGAAGCGCGACGCGTACGCCGACGGGCCGGTGGCCTTCCACGACCTGCTCCGGCGCTGGCGCGCGAACGGCGGCATGGACGACGTCCTGGTGGAGGCGGAGGAAGCGTGAACACCCGGGGTCACAACCGGTTCGGCGGCGACGTGGCCGTCTCCGGCTCACGTCTGCGTGCGCGGCGCCTCAACCACCCGAGCCCGCTGTGGGGTTCGAACGGTGTCGCCTTCGGCCCGGACGGGCGCCTGTACGTCGCCCAGTTCCTCGCCGGGCAGATCAGCGCCGTCGACCCCGCCACCGGGGACGTCGAGGTGGTCGTCCCGATGGACGGCCCGGTGCAGTCGCCGGACGACCTCGCCTTCGGCGCGGACGGCTCGATGTACATCGCCGACCTCATCCCCGGCCGGGTGTGGCGGCGCAGCCCGCAGGGCGCGTACACCCTGGTCTCGGACGAGGTGAAGGTGGTCAACGGCATCACCTGCGTCGGGGACCGGCTGTTCGTCAACGAGATGCGGCCCGGCGGTCGCTTGCTGGAGCTGTTCCCGGACGGCGGCGAGCCCGTGGTGCTCACCGAGGGGCTCGCCCTGGGCAACGCCATGCAACTCGGCCCGGACGACCATCTGTACTACCCGCACATGATGACGAACCAGGTGTGGCGGATCCCGCCGGACGGCGGTGTGCCCGAGGTGGTCGCCGAGGAGGTGCACGAGCCGGTCGCGGTCCGCTTCGACCAGGGCGGGGTGCTGCACGTCCTGTCGCGCGGGGTGGAGGGCATCGTCACCCGGATCGATCTGCACGGCGGCGGCTCCCGCACGCTCGTCACCAGCGGCCTGGTGGGCCTGGACAACGCGGCGTTCGACGCGGAGAACCGCATGTTCGTCTCCAGCTACGCCAGCGGCGGCATCACCGAACTGCACCCCGACGGCCGCACCCGGGAGATCGTCCCCCGCGGCCTCGACGGCCCCTACGGCGTGACGGTCGACCTCGGCGGCACGGTGTACGTGGCCGACCACTACCGGCTGGCGAGCCCGGCGCCCGCCGACGAGGGCGAGCCGGTCGCCGTAGACGGGGCAGACGGGGCAGACGGGGCAGACGCGTCGGACGCGTCGGACGCGGCGGGCGGCGTCACCTCGCTCACCCTGATGCCCTTCGTGCACGGCGTGACCAACGCGGGCGGACTCGTCCACTTCACGTCCCAGTACGGCGACGTCCACACCCACGATCCCGACCGGCGGACCACACGGCGGCGGGTGACCGGCCTGAACGAGCCGGTCGGCATCACCGTGGGACCGGACGGCTCCCTCGTCGTCGCGGAGGCGGGCGCCGCCCGCGTCGTGTCCATCGACGACCGCGACACCGTCACCGTCCTCGCCGAAGGGCTCGGCCACCCGGTGGACGTGGCCTTCGACGCCCAGGGGCGGTGCCATGTGAGCGACGACCTGCTCGGGGCCGTCCTCCGGATCGGCGACGACGGGGCGACAGAAGTGGTCGCGGACGGGCTCGGCGCGCCCCAGGGACTCGCGGTCCTCGGCGACACGCTGTTCACGGTGGAGACCGGGCCGCGCAGGCTGACGGCGATCTCGCTGAGCACGGGGGAGCGGCGGACCGAGGCCGAGGATCTGCCGGTCGGGCAGCCCCCGGGCACCGCTCCCCGGACCACGCCCGCGCTCTTCACCCACGGCATGGTCGGCGCTCCCCGCCCGTTCGCCGGACTCGCCGCCGGCCCGGACGGCTCGCTGCTCCTCGCGGCCAACGGCGAGGGCACCGTGTGGCAGCTGAAGACCTGACACAGACATGGCACAGAGAGAAGGGGCGTCACATGAGCGGTACGGGTCTTGAGGGTCGCGGCGTCGTCGTCACCGGCGCAGCGTCCGGAATCGGCCGGGCCACGGCCCTGAAGTTCGCCCAGGAAGGCGCGAAGGTGCTGGTCGCGGATGTCGACCGGGCGGGCGCGGAGGAGACCGTGGCGGAGATCGGGGCCACCGGGGGAGCCGCCGTGGCGGTCGTCGGCGACCTGAGCGACCAGGGGGTGGTGGATACGGTCGTCGAGCGGGCCGTCGACGCGTTCGGTGGTGTGGACGTGCTGGTGAACAACGCCGGGATCATGGACCGCATGTCCGCGCTCGGCGAGACCGACGACGCCGAGTGGGAGCGGGTCATCCGGATCAACCTGACGGCGCCGTTCCTGCTGACCCGTGCGGTCCTGCCGCACATGCTGGCCGCCGGGCGCGGCTCGATCGTCTTCACCGCGTCCGAGGCGAGTCTGCGCGGCAGCACGGCGGGCGCCGCGTACACCGCCTCCAAGCACGGCGTCGTCGGCCTGGTGAAGAGCCTGGCCGTCATGTACCGGGGACAGGGCATCCGCGCCAACGCCATCGCCCCCGGCCCCACCATGACCAGCATCCGGGTGGACGCCGCTCAGGAGGCCCACGGGCCCGCCGTCGTGGGCCAGTTGAGCGCCGCCACCATGGGCCGGTACGGATCGGCGGAGGAGCAGGCCGCCGCCATCGTCTTCCTGGCCTCCGACGCCGCCTCCTTCGTCAACGGCGCCGTCCTCCCGGTCGACGACGCCTGGGCCGCCGTCTGACCGGCCTCAATGGATTGATTCAGGATTGACCGGGTCGGCCGTGTGATTGCGTACGCTTTCCTCGTTCGACCTCGCCGACCCGGTCGAGGATCCGCGGTGGCCTGGGGGACGGGCCCCCGCGGACCAGTGTGATGTCCCGAAGTGGTGGTTGACGATGGCCGGCAGGGTGCGGCGGGACGAGCAGGTCAGCGCGACGCGGGAAGCGCTCCTGGACGCGGCGGAGCGGCTGTTCGCCGAGCACGGGGTGCACGCCGTCGCCAACCGCCAGATCAGTCTGGCCGCCGGGCAGGGCAACAACGCCGCCGTCAGCTATCACTTCGGCACCAAGACCGACCTGGTGCGCGCCATCGCCCGCAAGCATGCTGAGGCGATGGAGGCCGGCCGCCTCGCCATGATGGCCGACATCGGCGACTCCACCGATCTGCGGGACTGGGTGGCCTGTGCGGTCCGCCCGGTCACCGGGCATCTGGAGGCCCTGGGTGCCCCCAGCTGGTACGCCCGGTTCATCGCCCAGGTCACGGCCGATCCCGCCCTGCGCGCGATCACGGTCGAGGAGTTCGCGGCCGGATCGCCGTCCATGCAGAAGCTTCAGGAGGGGCTGGAGCGCTGTCTGCCGGACCTTCCGGCCGAGGTGCACGCCGAGCGCGCCGCCATGACACGTCACCTGATCACGCAGATGTCCGCGGAGCGGGAGCGCGCTCTCGCGGACAACGCGCCGACGTCCAGGGCCAGTTGGCGCGAGACGGCGAACGGTCTGATCGACGTCATCGTCGCCCTCTGGCTGGCGCCGGTCACGGTCGATTCCCAGGCTTACCAGGTCACCGGCAGTTCGTAGACGCCGTAGACGACACCGTCGTCCTTGAACGGGGATCTCCTCCGGCGGGGCCGTGGGAGGTGTCAAGGGGGTGGCTTGATCAAGGGGGTCGCCCAAGATCGTTTAAACCATCCGCTTGACTCTATTAAATCATCGGGTTTACTTGTGTGTGGCTGTACGAGCCGGCGAGTCAACGAGTCGATGAAGGAGCATCCGCGATGAAGGTCACGGTGGACGACGAGAAGTGCTGCGCCGCGGGCACCTGCGTGATGGTCGCGCCGGAGGTGTTCGACCAGCGCGAGGAGGACGGCATCGTGGTCCTGCTCGACCCGACACCCTCCGCGGAGCTGCACGACGCGGTGCGTGAATGCGTGCAGGTGTGCCCCGCGGGCGCGATCCAGGTGAGCGAGGACGCGTGAGCGCTCCCTCCAGTGTTCTGGTGGTCGGAGCCTCGGCGGGCGGGCTCTCCACCGCGGAGGCCCTGCGGCGCAAGGGGTTCCGGGGCGGCCTGACCGTGCTGGGCGCCGAGCCGCACCAGCCCTACGACCGGCCGCCGCTGTCCAAGCAGGTCCTCTCCGGTGCCTGGGAGCCGGACCGGACCCTGCTGCGCCGTCCCGACCAACTGTCCTCGCTGGACGCCACGTTCGTCCTGGGGGACGCGGCGGTCAGCCTCGACGCGGAGGCGCGTACCGTCCACACCGCGTCGGGACGGGTGCTGCGGGCCGACGCGATCGTCGTGGCCACCGGTCTGCGCCCCCGCACGTTCGCCGGGCAGGACGGGCTCGCCGGGGTCCATGTGCTGCGCACGGTCGATGACGCGGTGGCGCTGCGGGCCGGGCTGATGGCCGCCTCGCGCGTCGTGGTCGTGGGGGACGGGGTGCTCGGCACGGAAATCGCCGCCACCGCACGGACCATGGGGGCGTCGGTCACCCTGGCCGGACCTCAGCCCGCGCCGCTGGAGAGCCAGTTCGGCCCCCTGGTGGCCGGGCAGCTCGCCGCACTGCACGCCGACCGCGGCGTCGCTCTGCGGCTCGGCGCCGGGGTGACCGGGCTGGACGAGCGGGCCGGACACGTCACGGGAGTGCACCTGGCCACCGGCGAGGTGCTGCCCGCCGATCTGGTCGTGGTGGCCTTCGGCTCCGCCCCGGCGACGGACTGGCTGGCGGGCAGCGGCCTCAAGGTCGACAACGGGGTGGTGTGCGACTCCTCGTGCCGCGCCGCGGACGGCGTCTACGCGGTCGGGGACGTGGCCCGCTGGCACCACGACGGCCTGGGTGCCCTGCTGCGCCTGGAGAACCGCACCAACGCCACCGAGCAGGCGGGCCACGTGGCCGCCGCCATCCTCGGCGAGAACCGTCCGTACACCCCGGTTCCGTACTTCTGGACCGACCAGTTCGACGTCAAGATCCAGGTGTATGGCGTGCTGTCGGCCGAGGCCGAAGTGACGGTCGTGGAGGGGGACATGGACCAGGGCCGGTTCGTCGCGCACTACCGCAGGGGCGGCGCCACGACCGGAGTGCTCGGCTGGCGCATGCCCAAGCAGGCCCGGCTGCGGCGGCAGGAAGTCGTCGACGCGTTCCAGGATTCCCACGGTGGAGGTACGTCATGACCCGCCAGGTGGACGCGGCCGCGGCCCACGCCGAACTCCCCGAATTCCCCATGCCCCGGGCGCGAGGATGCCCCTTCGATCCGCCCCCGGCCTTCCACGCGCTGCGCGAGGAGGGGCCGGTCACCCGGGTCCGGCTCCAGGACGGCAGCACCCCGTGGGTGGTGACCCGGTACGCCGAGCAGCGGGCCCTGCTGGCGGACCCGAGGCTCAGCGTCCTCCCCGCCCTGCCCGGCTTCCCGCGCCCGGAGCGGCCGCACGCCGATGGCGACGGCGACGGCGAGGAGGCGTCCGCCGAGGCCCACGGCCTCAGCTTCATCAACATGGACGACCCCGAGCACGCCCGGCTGCGCCGGATGGTCACCGGACCGTTCGCCATCAAGCGGATGGAGGCCATGCGCCCGGCGGTCCAGAAGATCGTCGACGACATGATCGACGACCTGCTGGCCGGGCCGAACCCGACGGATCTGGTCGAGTCCTTCGCCCTGCCGGTGCCCTCCCTGGTGATCTGCGAACTGCTCGGCGTCCCCTACGACGACCACGCGTTCTTCCAGGCCAACAGCAAAGCCATCATCACCCGCACCTCCACGCCCGAGCAGCGCGCCGAAGCCCATGGCCGATTGGGCGAGTACCTCGGCAGCCTGTTGGACGCCAAGGTCGGCAACCCCGGCGAGGACGTGCTGTCCGATCTGGCCGCGAAGGTCCAGGACGGCGCGCTGACGCGCCAGGAGGCGACCTCGATGGCCGTGCTCCTGCTGTTCGCCGGGCACGAGACCACCGCCAACATGATCGCCCTGGGCACCCTGGCCCTGCTGGAACACCCCGACCAGCTGGCCCGCCTCCGGGACGGCGACGATCCGAAGTTCGTCGCGGGCGCGGTCGAGGAGCTGCTGCGCTACCTGCACATCCCGCACCTGGGGATGCGCCGTGTCGCCCTGGAGGACATCGAGGTGGCCGGCCGGACCATCCGCGCCGGCGAAGGGCTGCTGCTGCTCAACGAGATGGGCAACCGCGACCCCGACGTCTTCCCCGGGGGCGATCGGCTGGACCTCGACCGCGACGCCCGCCGCCACATCACCTTCAGCTTCGGCGTGCACCAGTGCCTGGGCCAGCCGCTGGCCCGCATGGAACTCCAGGTCGTCTACGGCACCCTCTACCGGCGCATCCCCACCCTCCGCCTGGCCACCGGCGTGGACCGGATCCCCTTCAAGCACGACTCGTTCGTCTACGGAGTCCACGAACTGCCCGTGGCCTGGTGAGGCCCCGTGCATAACGGATCACCGCCGAACGGCCGTGAACGACCCCTGCCTTCCGGTGGGCGGTACGCGGCCGTCGATCGTGGCGACCGGGGCGTCTAACCTCGGCACCAGGCGGCCACGATCGGGGCGGCCGCGCACCGAGGGAAAGAGAGGCCACTCGTGGACGTCGAGCAGCTCGTCGCGTTTCGCCGAGAACTGCACCGGAATCCGGAGCCCGCGTTCGTGGAGATCGGTACGGCGGCCCGGATCGAGCAAGCCCTCGAGGGGCTGCCGATACGCGTCCTCACGGGGAAGGCCGCCCAGGATCTCTCCGCCGTCGTCAACTTCCCGTCGCCGGAGACTCTGGACGAATGGGCGGCCCGCGCCGTCGGCTCGGGCGCTCCGGAGGAACGGGTCCGGTACTTCCGGGAGAACGGCACCGCGCTGGTCGTCGACCTGGTGGGCACCCGTCCCGGGCCGCGCTGGGGGCTGCGCGTCGACATCGACGCACTGCCGATGCGCGAATCGTCCGATGCCGCGCATTTCCCGGTGGCGAACGGCTTTGCCGCCACCAACGGCGCCATGCACGCGTGCGGCCACGACGCCCACGCCACCATCGGCGTCGGCCTGCTGCACCGGCTGGCGGACCGCGACTTCGCGGGCTCCCTGCGGATCCTGTTCCAGCCCGCCGAAGAGGGGGTCCGGGGAGCGCAGACGATGATCGACGCCGGGGTGGCCGACGAGATCGACCACATGCTCGCCGTGCACATGGCCGGGGACATGGCCGTCGGCGGGGTCGTGGGGAGCTTCACCGGCGGCCTGGCCACCCGCAAGCTGAAGGTCGACTTCGAGGGCAAGGCATCCCACGCGGCCGGTGCGCCGGAGTCCGGGCGCAACGCGCTGATCGCGGCGGCCACGGCCGCGCTGGGCATCATGGGGATCCCGCGCTTCAACGCCGCGGACACCCGGCTCAACGTCGGCACGCTCGTCGCCGGTGACGGCGTGAACATCGTGCCCTCCTCCGCGGAGATGACGTGCGAGGCGCGGGCGACCGATGACGACATCGTCGACGAGCTGGTCGACCGGGTCCGCGCGATCGTGGAGGGCGCGGGCCTGGCGCAGGGGGTGCGGACGAACGTGGCGGTGATGGGCCAGTCCGCCACCGTTGCACCGGACGACGACATGATCGACCGCATCGTGGAGGTGGCCACCGCCCACGACGACGTCACCGAGGTCATCCGGACCCGGGCGTTCGCGGGCAGCGACGACGCCAACCTTCTCATCAGGCATGTTCAGCAGCGCGGGGGCAAGGGCGCCTATCTGATGGTCGGAGCGGGCAGCCCGGGACCCCACCACAGCGAGACCTTCGACGTCGCGGAGGCGGCGATCCCGACCGGGATCGACATCCTGGAATCGCTGGTACGCGGATAGCCGCACACCGGAAGGACGCGTCAGGGCCGGGAGGCGGTGGCGAAGACCGGTGGGCGGTGCGACGCCCAGGGGCGTTCCGCCTCCAGCTGCGCCGCCACCCGGACCAGCAGGTCCTCGCGTCCGTAGGCCGCGGCCAGCTGGATGCCGAGGGGCGTGCCGGACTCGGTCAGGGCGGCCGGTACCGCGATCGCGGGCTGACCGGTGGTGTTGAACGGCGCGGTGAAGGTGAGCACGTCCACCGACTTCCGGAGGCCGTCCTGATCCCGCCACGGCCACCCCACCGGCAGGGGCGGGGTGGCGAACACCGGGCTCAGCAGCAGGTCGAACTCCTGCCACCACCGGGCCATGCCCGCCCGGAGGCCGTTCTGCCAGGCCAGGGCGTCGGCGAGTTCCAGCCCCGTGATCTCCCGTCCGCGCCGCACCCAGAACCGGGTGACGGGGTCGAGGTCGTCCGGTCCCGGCCCCTCGCCGAGTTCCCTGGTCAGCGCCTCGACGCTCTGCGCCGCGGTGACGCTCAGCGCGTCGAAGAACGCCGTGAGGCACCGGGGGTCCAGCATGGGCGCGGGATGCGCCTCCTCGACCCGGTGCCCGAGCCGTTCGAGGGTCCGGGCCGTGTCGAGTACGGCGTCCCGCACCGCGTCCACGACCTGAGGCGCGTGGTCGGGTGCGTGGGCGAGGACACCGACCCTGAGCCGCCCCGGATCACGGCCGACCATCGCGGCCGGCCCGCCCGCCGGAAGGGGCGCCGGGCCGCCCCGGTCCCCGGGCGCGCCACCGCTCACCGCGTCGAGCACCGCCGCCGTGTCGCGCACGGTCCGGGTGACGACGGCCGGGACGCTGTGGCCCCATCGGTCGGCCCTCCCCGGACCCGCGCTGATCCGCCCCGCGCTGGGCTTCAACCCCACCAGGTGGCAGAACGCGGCCGGCATCCGGATCGAGCCGCCGCCGTCCCCGCCCTGCGCCACGGGCACCATGCCCGCGGCCACCGAAGCCGATGCGCCACCCGACGAACCGCCCGGGGTCACATCGGTGCGCCACGGGTTGCGCGTCACGCCGTGGAGTCGGCTCTCGCTGACCGAGAGCAGGCCGAACTCCGGGGCCGAGGTCTGGCCGACGACGATGAACCCCGCCTCCTTGAGCCGCCGGTTGATCACGGAGTCCTCCCTGGCGACCCGGCCGTGCCGGGCCACCCACGCGCACCCGAAGGTGGCCGGGTCGCCTTCGCTGTCGCTGAGCGACTTCGTCAGCGTGGGCACTCCCGCGAACGGGGCGTCCCGGGGCACCCGGTCCGCCTCCGCGAGCGCCCGTTCGTACCGCCGGTGTGTGATCGCGTCGATCTGCGGGTCGGTCGCCTCGATGCGCTCGATGGCGGCCTCGACCAGTTCGCGCGGGGAGGTCTCGCCCCGCCGGACCAGGTCCGCCTGGTCGTGGGCGTCCATCGTGGCCGGTGTGGTCATGCGGCTCTCTCCTGATCTGCTGATCTGCGGGGGCGGCGGAAGGCCGGTCAAGCGGACCGGTTCACTGAGCGGACCGGATGCATGGCCGCCGGTCGGTGCGGGGCATAGCTTCCCCGCAACGACGGACGACGGAGGCGCCATGGCGTTACTTCAGGCCGCGGCGTTACTTCAGGCCGATGTGCGCACCGGGCCCCAGCGGCAGCCCGAACCCGTAGAACACGCCCAGGATCGCCAGCCACACCACCAGGAACGGCGCGGCGAAGACCGAGAGCCGGGCGATGAGGGTGCCGAGACGGGCCTCGGGCTCGTACTGGCGGAGCATGGCGAGGATGACGAAGAGGTACGGGTTCATCGGCGTGAGGATGCCGGTGGCCGAGTCGCCGATGCGGAACGCCGCCTGGCTGAGCGCGGGGCTCATCCCGAGCAGCATGAACGCCGGGACGAAGATGGGCCCGGCCAGGGACCACAGGGCGGAACCGGACACGATGAAGAGGTTGAGACAGGCGGTCACCAGGACGAACGCCACGATGGCCCAGAAGCCGGTGAGCCCGATGGCATCGAGGAACGCCGCGGACTTCACGGCGAGCAGGATGCCGACGTCGGACCAGTCGAAGAGCGCGATGACCTGGGCCGCCACGAACATCATGACGAGATAGCCGGACATGGTCCTGAGCGAGTCGGAGACGGACGCGATCAGGTCCTCGGCGCCGGTGACGGTCCTGGCCGTCCTGGCATAGGTGAGCGCGGCCAGGAGGAACGCGCCGAACACGATCGGGACCATCCCGGTGAGCACCGGCGACGGCAGCAACGCCCCGCCCGCGCCGCGCAGCGGAGCCCCGGAGGGCAGCCACAGGGCGGCCAGCGCCGCCAGGTAGAGGGCGACGACGAGCGCGGTGTACCGCCCGGCGGCTCCCCCGCCTGACCATTGACGACCGCTCGCTCGTCCTGCGCACCGTCAAGCACATGGGGCGGTTGCTCGACGACGACGGCCGCTCCGTGGGCATCGTGCCGCTGTCGTGTGGGGTGCCACCGGCTGTGGGAGCGCTTCCATGACGGTCGTGTTCATGCCACGATGCTGCGCGGGCAGGCCGCGCACGGGGGCGCTCTTCGGCGGCATGTCCTGGTCACGATTGATCCGCCACCGCGATCAGGAAGGGATGAGGACGTGTCCCCATCGACCCGCACCACCCCGCGCGGACCACGGCGTTCGGTGCTCGTCGCCCTCGTCGGAGCGCTGATCTC
Source organism: Streptomyces botrytidirepellens (assembly GCF_003721215.1). Lineage (NCBI taxonomy): Bacteria > Bacillati > Actinomycetota > Actinomycetes > Kitasatosporales > Streptomycetaceae > Streptomyces > Streptomyces botrytidirepellens. Next base: position 34,608 of record NZ_RIBZ01000108.1, on the reverse strand, counting down.
GTTACTCGCGGTCATGCTGCTGGGCGCGCCCGCGGCCTCGGCCCGTACGGTCACCACCGAGGCTGCCGCCGCGGCCAAGGCTCCTGCCGCGGCCAAGGTCCCCACCGCGGCCCTGACCGAGATCAAGAACTTCGGCACCAACCCCAGCAATCTCCAGATGTACCTGTACGTTCCGGACAACGTCGCCCCGAACCCGGCCGTGGTGGTGGTCGTGCACTACTGCACGGGATCCGGGCCCGCGATGTACTCCGGCACCGAGTTCGCCTCGCTGGCCGACCGGTACGGCTTCATCGCCGTGTACCCCTCCGTCACCCGCAGCAGCAAGTGCTTCGACGTCTCCTCACCGCAGGCGCTGCGCCGCGGCGGGGGAAGCGACCCGGTGGGCATCAAGTCCATGGTCGACTGGGTGACCCGTACCTACTCCGCCGACACCAGCAGGGTCTTCGCCACCGGTACCTCCTCCGGCGCGATGATGACCAACGTCCTGCTGGGGGACTACCCCGATGTGTTCGCGGCCGGGTCCGCGTTCGCGGGCGTGCCGTTCGCCTGCTTCGCCACCACCAACGGGTCGGAGTGGAACAGCGACTGCGCCAACGGCACCATCACCCGCACCCCGCAGCAGTGGGGCGATCTGGTCCGCGGCGCCTACCCGGAGTACAGCGGGCCCCGGCCGCGTATGCAGCTGTGGCACGGAACGCAGGACGACATCCTGCGCTACCCCAACTTCGGGGAAGAGATCAAGCAGTGGACGAACGTGCACGGAGTCGGTCAGACCCCGACGCGCACCGACTCCCCCCAGTCCGGCTGGACCCGCACCCGGTACGGCTCCACCGGTGACCGGGCCCCCGTCGAGGCCATCAGCCTCCAGGGCGTCGGCCACAACCTGGTCACCAGCGGCATGGCGGCCCGTGTGATCACGTTCTTCGGCCTGGACAGCAACGGCCCCGCGCCCCAGCCCCAGCCGGGCGCCTGCCGGGTGTCGGCCACCACCAGCGCCTGGAGCACCGGCCTGACCGCCTCCGTGGCCGTCACCAACACCGGCACGACCACGCTGAACGGCTGGCAGCTGGGCTTCACCCTGCCCTCCGGCCAGACCATCACCGGTGGCTGGGGCGCCACCTACAGCCCCGCGAGCGGAGCCGTGACCGCCACCAACGCCGCCTACAACGGCACGCTCGCCCCGGGCGCGAGCGTCACCATCGGCTATCAGGCCAACCACACCGGGACGACGAGCGCTCCGGGTGCCTTCACCCTCAACGGAAAGACCTGTACCTGACGTCCTCGGGGCGGACGAGGGAGCGGATCGAGGCACGCTTCAGCGGCCTCGGGCCGGTGTCGGTGACCTTCACCTGAGGCCGCCGGGGCCGCACCCACAGGAGGACTCCGCCATGCCGCCGCGGAAAGAGCCACCAACGCGGTGGGGGCGGGCCGCAGGCCCCGGGGAGCCCGGGGCCTGCGTGCGGCTCAGATGCCGAATTCGGTGGGCGGGATCCCGAGGGCGGCGCACGCCTCGTGGATGACCTGCTGCTCGGACGGCTCGATGTAACCGTCGGCCCCGGCGATGACGATGCCGGTCTGGATGACCGCGCGGGCCTCCGTCGGCTTCTTGGCCGCCTTGGCGATCTCCTGCATCACCTCGGTCTTGCCCAACTGGAAGTTGGCCATGAGCCGGTCCAGGTTCTTGTTGAACCGCTGGCGGAGCTGGTCCGCCGGGAAGTTCTGGAGGACGTCGTTGGTGGTGATCAGCTCCTCGACGCGCTGCCGCTCCGCCGGCTCGACGTGCCCGTCCGCCGCGGCCACCAGCGCGCACATCGCCATCGAGGCATCGCGGTAGGCGCCGCTCTTCAGCTCGGTCTTCACCGACGCGAGCTGGGACTTGAGCAGCCCGACCAGCTGGGCCTTGGAGCCGCCGGAGGACGAGCCGGACCCGTGGCCGCCGTGCTGCCCCTGCCCGAAGGATCCGTGCCCCTGCCCGGACCCGCCCCTTCCTCGGCCGCTCTGGGCCTGCTGGAGGTTCTTGGCCTGGTCCTTGAGCCGGTCCCACATTGCCATTGGTGCCACCTCGGCTTCTTGTTGCTGCTTGTCCGGTTCTGCTCGTCGGTCGCGTTGCTTCGCGGTCTGTTCAAGGTGAACGCTCCCGACGGTGACCGGGTTCCCGAAAAGCAAAGCACACGTAAAAGGAGACGGATCACACGCCGGTCGGCGACGCTGGCCGGATGAGTGGAGCAATCTCGTACGCATGGCGTGACCCCATCACCGACGAGGAGATGGTCGACCTCGTCCGCTCTCACGGCGGCAAGGCCGTCGCCGGCTGGTGGAGCAGGGTCAAGGAACACAGCCTCGGCTGGGTGGGGGCCCGCGACGGCGACGGAGCCCTCGTCGGCTTCGTGAACGTGGCGTGGGACGGCGGTGCCCACGCCTTCTTGATCGATACGAAGACCCGGGGCTCGCACCAGCACCGCGGAACCGGAACGGCCGTCGTCCGTCTGGCGGTGAACCATGCGCGCGCCGCGGGCTGCGAGTGGCTGCACGTCGACTTCGAGCCCGGGTTGCGGGGCTTCTATGTCGACGCCTGTGGCTTCCGCCCCACGGACGCGGGACTGATCCGCCTGACACCCCCGGCAGCCGAACGGGGTCCGGAACAGGCGTCGGCGTAGCGGCGAGCGGCGGGCGGAGACGCGTGAGGAGGTTAGGGGCGATCAGGGGTTGGGGGGTCTTATCACCCTGCGTAGCGTTCCCGGCAAGCGCGCGTCGCAGTGTCGGGCGCCTTTTCGACCCGGGGTGGCTGTGGTGGGCAACCAGGAGAAGCTTCTTGACTACCTCAAGCGCGCGACCACGGACCTGCGCGCTGCCCGCAAACGCATCGCGGAGATCGAACACCGCGACCGGGAGCCGATCGCCATCGTCGGGATGGCGTGCCGCTATCCGGGCGGGGTGGACTCGCCCGAGGGGCTGTGGCGGCTGGTGGACGAGGGCGTGGACGCGATCTCGGAGTTTCCGGCCGACCGTGGCTGGGGCGTCGAGGACATCTACGACCCCGAGCCCGGCAAGCCGGGGAAGACCGCCGCTCGCGAGGGCGGATTCCTCCATGACGCGGGCGAGTTCGACGCCCAGCTCTTCGGGATCAGCCCGCGCGAGGCGACCGAAACCGACCCCCAGCAGCGATTACTCCTCGAGGTGTCGTGGGAGGTGCTGGAGCGGGCCGGGATCGATCCGCTGTCGCTGAAGGGCAGCCCGACGGGCGTGTTCGCCGGGGTCATGTACCACGACTACGCGCGGGGCAGCAACGGAGGCAGCATCGTCTCGGGCCGGGTCTCCTACACCCTCGGCCTCGAAGGCCCCGCGGTGACCCTGGACACGGCGTGCTCGTCGTCGCTGGTGGCGATGCACATGGCGATGCAGTCGCTGCGCTCGGGAGAGTGCACGCTCGCCCTCGCGGGCGGCGTGACGGTGATGTCCACCCCCGAGATGTTCATCTACTTCAGCGAACAACGCGGCCTGGCGACGGACGGCCGCTGCAAGTCGTTCGGCGCGGGCGCCCATGGCGTCGGCTGCTCCGAAGGCGCCGGGGTCCTCCTGCTGGAACGCCTGTCGGACGCCCGCCGCAACGGGCACCCGGTGCTGGCCGTCGTACGGGGGAGCGCCCTCAACCAGGACGGCGCCAGCAATGGCATGTCGGCCCCGAACGGCCCGTCACAGCGGCGCGTGATCCGTCAGGCGCTGGCGAACGCGGGCTTGTCGGCGNGTGATCCGTCAGGCGCTGGCGAACGCGGGCTTGTCGGCGGGTGATGTGGACGCGGTCGAGGCGCATGGCACGGGGACGACGCTGGGCGATCCGATCGAGGCGCAGGCGCTGCTGGCGACGTATGGTCAGGACCGCGCGCGGCCGCTGTGGCTGGGGTCGATCAAGTCGAACATGGGCCACACTCAGGCCGCTTCGGGCGTGGCCGGGATCATCAAAGTGGTGCAGGCGATGCGGCACGGTGTGCTGCCGAGGACACTGCATGCGGACGAGCCCACGCCGCAGGTGGACTGGTCGGCGGGCAACGTCCGGCTGCTGACCGAGCCGAGGGACTGGCCGCGCGGCGAGCGTCCGCGCCGCGCGGGCGTCTCCTCGTTCGGCATGAGCGGGACGAACGCCCATGTGATCGTCGAAGAGGCGCCACCGGTCGAGGACGAACCCGAGGAACGCCGCGAGCTGCCCGTGGCCCCCATCGTCGTCTCGGCCGGAACCGCCGAGGCGCTTCAGGCCCAGATCGAGCGGATCCGCGCGTTCGCCGACGACCACGACCAGCTTGATGTGGCGTACTCGGCGGCGACGGGGCGCGCCGCGCTGGAGCATCGTGCGGTGCTGGTCGGAGCGGAGACGATCAGCGATGTGGTGGCGGGCGTCGGCGGCAAGGTGGCGTTCCTGTTCACCGGGCAGGGGAGTCAACACCTGGGGATGGGGCGGGAGTTGTATGACACCTTCCCCGTCTTCGCGGCGGCCTTCGACGCCGTGTGCGAGGCGTCGGGGCTGGCGTTGAAGGAGGTGATGTGGGGTGATGACGAGGCGGCGTTGCAGCGTACGGAGTTCACCCAGCCTGCGATCTTCGCGCTGGAAGTGGCGCTGTATCGGCTCCTCGAGTTCTGGGGGGTTCGTCCGGACTTTCTGGCCGGTCACTCCATCGGCGAGGTGGCGGCGGCGCATGTGGCGGGTGTGCTGAGTCTGGTGGATGCGGCGCGGCTGGTGGTGGCGCGGGGGCGATTGATGCAGGAGTTGCCACCCGGTGGGGCGATGGTGGCGATCCAGGCCACCGAGGACGAGGTCGCTCCGCTGCTGGACGGCGAGGTGGGGATCGCTGCGGTCAACGGCCCGTCGTCGGTGGTGGTGTCGGGCGCCGAGGATGCGGTGGAGTCGGTGGCCGGGCGGTTCACGGGCCGTAAGACGAGCCGTTTGTCGGTCTCGCATGCATTCCATTCACCGCTGATGGATCCGATGCTGGATGACTTCCGGAAGGTGGCCGAGGCCGTCACCTACGGTCGGCCGACCATCCGTCTGACGAAGGATGTGGCGTCGGCTGAGTACTGGGTGCGGCACGTGCGCGATGCGGTGCGGTTCGCCGATGACGTGCGGGCGTTGCGGGACGAGGGGGTGACGCGGTTCCTGGAGGTGGGGCCGGATGGGGTGCTGACGGCGATGGCGCAGCAGTCCGTCGAGGGCACGATGGCGGCCACGCTGCGCCGGGACCGTCCCGAGGTGGAGGGCGTGTTCGCCGGGGTGGGGCGGTTGTTTGCGGTGGGTGTGCCGGTGGACTGGGCCGCGGTGTTCGCGGGGCGTGGTGCCCGGCGGGTCGAATTGCCCACGTATCCCTTCCAGCGCACCCGCTACTGGCTGATCGAGCAGTCCACGGCCCTCGCCGGGGCCGACTCCGTCGACCATCCGCTGCTGACCTCGATGGTGGAGCTTCCCGAGGACGGCGGGGCGGTGTTCACCGGGCGGCTCTCCCTCGACTCCCACCCCTGGCTCGCCGACCATGACGCCTTCGGCGCGGTGGTGGTGCCCGGGCAGGTGTTCCTGGAACTGGCCCTCTTCGCCGCCGAGCGGACGGGTCGGGGCCGGGTCGAGGAGCTCGACCTCCACGCACCGCTGGTCATGGCCGACGCCGAGGACGTCATGACGCTGCGCGTGCTCGTCGGCGAGGCGGGCGCCGTCAGCGTGCATGCGCGGCGTGACGGCCGGACGGCCTGGGTGAAGTACGCCACGGGTGTCCTGACCGCCGAGGCCGACGGCCCCTCCTGGGCGCGCGACGAGGCGACGTACGCCACGGTGCTCGACGCCGCCGCAGAGGCCGCCGGGCTGCACGCCAACGGCGAACCGACCCTCGCCCACGTGTGGCGCGGGGCCTCGGTGTGTGTCGATGAGGAAGGGCGCCCGGTCCTGTCGGTGGAGTCGGCCGAGACACGGGCGCTCTCCACGGAGGAGGTGCGGGCGCACACCGGAGGCCGTGAATCGCTCTTCCACGTGGAGTGGATCGCCCCACCGGCGCCGCCCGCGGACTCCGAGATCGGCACCCACGTGGTCTACGAGTGCCCGCCGGTCGAGGACACCACGCCCGGGGGATTCCGTGCGCTGACCCGGCAGGTGCTGTCCGTCGTGCAGAAGTGGCTGACCGATGAGCAGTCGGAGTCCGCCAGGCTCGTGGTCGTCACACGGGGCGCGACCGACGGCACCGACCTGGGGCACGCTGCGGTGTGGGGGTTGGTGCGCGCGGCGGAGGGGGAGTATCCGGGCCGGTTCGTCCTGGTCGACCTGGACGCCGGGGTCGGCCCCGGCGCCGCACTGCCCGCGGAGGCGTTGCGCCTGCCCGGCGAGCCCGAGGTGGCCGTTCGCGACGGCGAGATCCGGGTGCCGAGGCTGGCCCGCGTCCCGGCGCTCGACGGCGCCCCGTCGTGGGGCCCGGACGGAACGGTCCTGATCACCGGTGGCACGAGCGGCCTCGGCGCCCTGACCGCCCGCCACCTGGCCGGTGAGCACGGCGTCAAGAGCCTGCTGCTGACCAGCCGCCGCGGCATGGACGCGCCGGGCGCGGCCGAGCTCATGACAGAACTGGAGAAGTTGGGCGCCGCAGTGGAAGTGGCGGCCTGCGATGTCGCCGACCGGGACGCCGTGGCCGCGCTGGTGGCCGGACGACGGCTGACGGGCGTCGTGCACTCGGCCGGGATCGTGGACGATGTGCTCCTCGGGGCGTTGACGCCGGAGCGGCTGGACGCGGTCATGCGTCCGAAGGTGGACGCCGCGTGGCATCTGCACGACCTCACCCGCGACCACGACCTCTCGGCGTTCGTCCTCTTCTCGTCCGTCGCGGGCACCCTCGGCGGCGCCGGACAGGGCAACTACGCCGCCGCGAACGCCTGGCTGGACGCCCTCGCCCGGTATCGCGCCGCCCGGGGGCTGCCCGCGCTGTGCCTGGGCTGGGGGCCATGGACCCAGGTCGGGGGCATGGCCGACCGGCTGGACGAGGCCGAGTTGCAGCGGCTCCGGCGTACCGGAATGCCACCGCTGTCCCCCGACGAGGGGCTCGCGCTGCTGGACGCGGCGACCGTGCCCGGGCGGCCACCTGCGACGCTTCCGGTCCGCTTCGACCTGACGGTGATGCGCACCCAGGCCGAGACGGGGACACTTCCCGCCCTGTTCGGCGGACTGGTACGCGCCCCGGCCCGCCGGGCGTCGTCCGGCAGGGCGTCACTGGAGCGGCGACTGAACGGGCTGACCGGGGCGGAGCGCGAACAGCTCCTGGTGGACCTGGTACGTGGCCACGTCGCGCGGATCCTGGGGCACCACGGCGTCGAGGCGGTGCCGCCGGACCGTGCGGTGAACGAGCTGGGCCTCACCTCGCTGGGCGCCGTGGAACTGCGTAACGCGCTCAACGCCGAGACCGGTCTCTCACTGCCTCCGACGCTGGTCTTCGACTACCCGACACCGCTCGCCGTCGCCGGTCTGCTGCACGAGAACTACCGGCCGGTCGACGCCGACCCCGCCGCGCCGCTGCTGGCCGAACTGAGCCGGATGGAGGCCGCCCTGACCGCGCTCGCGGCGGACGACGACGCGGCGCACGCCAAGGTCACGGCCCGGCTGGAGGCGCTGTCGCGGCGGGCGCGGGACGCGCGGAGCGGAGTGGTGGCGGATGGCGGGCCGGACGGCGCCCCGGCGCCCGCTGCCGATGCTTCCGACGACGAGCTGTTCGAGGCGCTGAACAAGGAACTGGGACTGTCCTGACGGACACCGCGTCTGCTTGTGGACTTTCACGGATGGGTTGATGACGATGTCGAAGGACTCCAACGAGGACCGGCTGCGGGAGTATCTGCGGCTTGCTACCGGTGAGTTGCAGCAAACCCGGCGCCGTCTGCACGAGGTGGAGGACCGGGAGCGGGAGCCGATCGCGATCGTGGGAATGGCGTGCCGTTTCCCCGGTGGCGCGGCCACGCCGGAGGGGCTGTGGGAGCTGGTCGCCGACGGCCGGGACGCGGTGGGCGAGTTCCCCACCGACCGGGGCTGGAACCTGGACGGGCTCTACGACCCGGACGGGACGGGCGAGAACACCAGCTACGTCCGGCACGGCAGTTTCCTCGACGGCGCGGGCGACTTCGATCCGGAGTTCTTCGGGATCAGCCCGCTGGAGGCGCTGGCGATGGATCCGCAGCAGCGGCTGCTGCTGGAGACCTCGTGGGAGGCGGTGGAGCGGGCCGGGATCGACCCGCCGTCGCTGAAGGGCAGCGCCACGGGCGTGTTCGCGGGGCTGGTGTACCACGACTACCCGGGCAGCAGCGTGACGGGCGCGCTGGTGTCCGGCCGGGTGGCCTACACCCTGGGTCTCGAGGGCCCGGCGGTGACGGTCGACACCGCCTGCTCGTCGTCGCTGGTCGCGCTCGACATGGCGGTCAAGGCGCTGCGCGGCGGGGAGTGTTCCCTGGCGCTGGCCGGCGGGGTGACGGTCATGTCGACGCCGGTCACCTTCGTGGAGTTCAGCCGCCAGCGGGGCCTGTCGCCGGACGGCCGCTGCAAGGCGTTCGCCGCGGCGGCCGACGGCACCGGATGGGGCGAAGGCGTCGGCGTGCTGGTGCTGGAGCGGCTGTCGGAGGCGCGCCGCAACGGCCACCGGGTGCTGGCGGTCGTACGCGGCAGCGCCGTCAACCAGGACGGCGCCAGCAACGGCCTGACCGCGCCGAACGGCCCGTCCCAGCGCCGGGTCATCCAGCAGGCGCTGACGAACGCGGGCCTGTCCGCGGCCGATGTGGACGCGGTGGAAGCACACGGCACGGGGACGACGCTGGGCGATCCGATCGAGGCACAGGCACTGCTGGCCACCTACGGGCAGGAACGCCCGGACGACCGGCCGCTGTGGCTGGGATCGGTCAAGTCGAACGTCGGTCACACGCAGGCGGCCGCGGGCGTCGCCGGTGTGATCAAGATGGTCCAGGCGATGCGGCACGGGATCCTGCCCAAGACGCTGCACGTGGACGAGCCGTCGCCGCAGGTGGACTGGTCGGCGGGGAACGTCAGGCTGCTGACCGAGGCCCGCGCGTGGCCGGAGGGCGAGGGCCCGCGCCGCGCCGCCGTGTCGTCGTTCGGCGCCAGCGGGACGAACGCCCACGTCATCGTCGAGGAGGCGGTCGAGGACGCGCCTGAGTCGACCGGCGCGCCGGCGCCCACCGGCGCGGCGGAGCCGCAGGACGGCTCGGAGCGCCCGGTGGTGCCCTGGGTGATCTCGGGCACGTCCGAGGCCGCGGTACGCGCGTACGCGGCGCGACTGCTGGACGTGGCGGCGGGGGAGCCCCGCCCGGCGGACGTGGGGTGGTCGCTGGCGACGCTGCGGGCGCCGTTCGCGTACCGGGCCGCGGTGGTGGGCGCCCGCGGCGAGGAGATCGCACAGGGCCTCGCCGCCGTGGCGCAGGGGCAGGCCCCGGTGGTGTCGGCCCGCTCCGCGACCGGCCCGGTGATGGTGTTCCCGGGACAGGGGTCGCAGTGGGTGGGGATGGCGGTCGAGCTGATCGCGTCGTCCGAGGTGTTCGCGGAGCAGATGGCCGCCTGCGAAGAGGCGCTGGCGCCCTTCGTGGACTGGTCGCTCCGCGACGCGCTGGGCGACGAGGCCATGATGGAACGGGTCGATGTGGTCCAGCCCGTGCTGTGGGCCGTGATGGTGTCGCTCGCGGGGCTGTGGCGGCACTACGGCGTGGAGCCCGTCGCGGTGGTGGGCCACTCCCAGGGGGAGATCGCCGCGGCGAGCGTGGCCGGAGCGCTGTCGTTGCGGGACGCGGCCCGGGTGGTGGCGCTGCGCAGCAGGGCGCTGCCCGCGCTGTCCGGCCAGGGCGGCATGGTGTCGGTGGCGCTGCCCCGGGAGGAGGCGGAACGGCGGCTCTCCCGGTGGGGCGACCGGATGTCCGTCGCGGCGGTGAACGGTGGCGCCTCGACGGTGGTCTCGGGCGAGGTGGGCGCCCTGGAGGAACTGCTTGCCGCGTGTGAGGCGGAGGAGGTGCGGGCGCGCCGGATTCCGGTGGACTACGCCTCGCATTCGGCGCAGGTGGAGCGGATCGAGCAGGAGCTGCTGGAGGTGCTGGCGCCGATCCGGCCCCGCGCCGCGCGCATCCCCTTCTACTCCACCGTGACCGGCGACCTCATGGACACCACGGGGCTGGACGGGGGCTACTGGTACCGGAACCTGCGGCAGACCGTGGAGTTCGACCGGGTGATCGGCCTGCTCACCGAGCGGGGCATGGACGTGTTCATCGAGGCCAGCGCTCATCCGGTGCTGGCACCCAGCATGGAACACACCGCGATCGGCACGCTGCGCCGCGACGACGGTGGCCTGGACCGTTTCCTGACCGTCCTGGCCCAGGCCCACACCCACGGCGTGGACGTCGACTGGGAGAAGGTGTTCGCCGGGACCGGGGCCCGTCAGGTGGAGCTGCCGACGTACGCCTTCCAGCACCGCCGGTACTGGCTGACCGATCCGGTGGGCGGCGCCGACGCGGTCTCGATGGGGCTGGGCGCGCTGGGCCACCCGCTGCTCGGCGCGATGGTCATGCTCGCGGACTCGGACGAGGTGGTGCTCACCGGACGGCTGTCGATCGGGGCCCTGCCCTGGCTGGCCGACCACGTCATCGACGGATCGGTCCTCTTCCCCGGCACCGGGTTCGTGGAGCTGGCGGTGCGCGCGGGCGACGAGGTCGGCTGCGGCCGGGTCGAGGAACTGACCCTCCACGAGCCACTGGTCCTCACCGAGCGTGGCGGAGTGGCCGTACAGGTCGTCGTCGGCGCGGAGGACGAGGCGGGCCGCCACGCGGTCACGGTGTACGCGCGTGAGCAGGACGCGATGGACCTGCCCTGGAACCGGCATGCCACCGGTCTGCTGACCTCGGCCACCTCGACGGCGGGCGGCGCCGACCTGACGGCCTGGCCGCCACCCGGCGCCGAGCCGATGGACCTGGATGTCGCCGCCCTGTACGGGGAGTTGGTCGACCTGGGAATGGCGTACGGGCCGACCTTCCAGGGACTGCGGGCGGCCTGGCGGTCCGGCGACGAGGTGTTCGCCGAGATCGCCCTGCCGGACGGCGCCGAGGCCGATGGCTTCGGTCTGCACCCGGCCCTGCTCGACGCGGGCCTGCACGCGATCGGCCTCTCCCCGGCGGGGGCCGGGGACGCGGCCCTGCTGCCGTTCTCCTGGTCGGGCGTGGAACTGCACGCCTCCGGCGCGGGCGCGCTGCGGGTGCGCGTCACCCCGCTCCAGGACGGTGTCGCGGCCCTGACGATCGGCGACGCGACCGGCCAACCCGTCGCCACGGTCGACTCCTTGGTGCTGCGGCCGCTCACCGCCGTGCGGACCGCACCCCGCACCGAATCGCTCTTCCACGTCGCCTTGGCCCCGCTCCCCACCGGCGGGGACACGGCCACCGACACGGAGGTGTTCCGCGTCGCCGCCGGGTCCGATGTGCGTACGGCGGTGAACGGGGCGCTGGAGGCGCTCCAGTCCGCCGCCTCGCGTCTGGTGGTGGTCACACGGGGCGCGGTCCCGGTGACCGGCGACGACGACCCCGACCTGGCCGCGGCGGCGGTCTGGGGCCTGGTCCGCAGCGCCCAGACCGAGGACCCGGGGCGGTTCGTCCTGGTCGACCTGGACACTGCCGACGGTGCGGACGACGCGGCCGACGATGCCGCCATCGCCTCGGCGTGCGCGACCGGGGAGCCCCGGATCGTGGTCCGCGGGAACACTCTCCACGCCCCTCGGCTCGCCCGACTCGCGGAAACAGCGCGGACGGAGGACGCACCGGCGCCGGTGTTCGGCGACACGGTGCTGATCACGGGCGGGGTGGGGGTGCTGGGCGGTCTGATGGCCCGGCATCTCGTCACCGAGTACGGCGTACGACGGCTGCTGCTGACCGGTCGCCGGGGCGCGGACACCCCGGGCGCCGCCGAGCTGGTGGCGGAGCTGACCGGCCTGGGGGCCGAGGTGGAGGTGGCCGCGTGTGATGTCGCGGACCGGGAGGCCGTGGCGGCGCTGCTGGCGGGGCGGGCGCTGTCGGGTGTGGTACACGCGGCGGGGGTGCTGGACGACGGGGTGATCGCGTCGCTGACGCCCGAGCGGGTGGACCGGGTGATGCGCCCGAAGGTGGACGCGGCGCTCCATCTGCACGAGCTGACGCGCGAGATGGACCTGAGCGCGTTCGTGCTGTTCTCCTCGGCCGCCGGGGTCATCGGCTCCCCGGGACAGGGCAACTACGCGGCGGCCAACGCGTTCCTGGACGCCCTGGCCGCACACCGCCGCGCCCAGGGGCTGCCCGCGCTGTCCCTGGCGTGGGGTGTGTGGCAGACCAGCTCGGGGATGGCCGGGAGCCTGGGCGACGCCGACCGGTCCCGTATGACCCGCGGCGGCATCCTCCCGCTGTCCCACCGCGAGGGCCTGGCACTCTTCGACGCCGCGGTGCGCGCGGACGCGGCCGTGCGGGCCGACGCGGCGGTGCGCGCGGACGCCGTACGAGGGGACACGGCACGCGCGGACGCACCCGCCGCGGTCGTCCCCGTGAAACTGGACCTCGCGGCGGTCCGCGCGAGCGGCTCGGTGCCGGAGCTGCTGCGCGGGCTGGTTCCCGTCGTCACCCGCGGCACCGCCCGCAACCGGGCCGACGCGGACGGGCTCCGCCGGCGGCTGGTGGGCCTGTCCGAGGACCAGCGGCTGGAGACGCTGCTGACCCTGATCCGCGGCCAGGCCGCCATGACGCTCGGCTACGCCGGGCCGGAGGCCGTCGACCCGGAGCGTGCGTTCCGCGACCTGGGAGTCGACTCGCTGGCCGCGATGGAGCTGCGCAACGCGCTGGGCCGGACGACGGGGCTGAAGCTGCCGGTCACGTTGGTGTTCGACTATCCGACCCCCGCCGTCCTCGCGCGCCATCTGCTGGACGAGGTGTCGGGGACCGTGAACGAGCGCCACGTCCAGCCGGTCGTGACCCCGGCCGACGGCGACCCGATCGCCATCATCGGCATGGCCTGCCGCTACCCCGGTGGGGTGGCCTCGCCGGAGGACCTGTGGCGACTCGTGGACGGCGGAACGGACGCCATCTCGGCCTTCCCCGACAACCGCGGCTGGAACCTGGAGCGGATCTACGACCCCACGGCCACCCGGCCGCGGACCAGCTACGTCGACCAGGGCGGATTCCTGTACGACGCGGCCGAGTTCGACCCCGGCTTCTTCGGGATCGCGCCGAACGAGGCGATGGTCATGGACCCGCAGCAGCGGTTGCTGCTGGAGACGTCCTGGGAGGTGCTGGAGCGCGCCGGGATCGATCCGACGACGCTGAAGGGCAGTCCGACCGGTGTGTTCGCCGGGATGATGTACCACGACTACAGCCAGAACAGCAGCACGGGTGCCATCGTCTCCGGCCGCGTCGCCTACACCCTCGGTCTCGAGGGCCCGGCCGTCACCGTCGACACCGCCTGCTCGTCCTCGCTGGTCGCCCTGCACTTGGCCGCCCAGGCGCTGCGGTCGGGCGAATGCACCCTCGCCCTCGCGGGCGGCGTCACCGTGATGGCCACGCCGGACAACTTCATCGAGTTCAGCGAGCAGCGGGGCCTGTCGCGGGACGGCCGGTGCCGGTCCTTCGCCGCCGCGGCCGACGGCTCCGGCTGGGGTGAGGGCGTGGGCATGCTGCTGGTGGAGCGGCTGTCGGACGCGCGCCGCAACGGCCACCCCGTCCTGGCGGTCGTACGGGGCACCGCGACCAACCAGGACGGCGCCAGCAACGGCCTGACCGCCCCCAACGGACCCTCCCAGCAGCGGGTGATCCGGCAGGCGCTGGCCAACGCGGGCCTGGCGCCGGCCGAGGTGGACGCGGTCGAGGCACACGGCACGGCCACCACGCTGGGCGATCCCATCGAGGCGCAGGCGCTGCTCGCCACGTACGGCCAGGACCGCCCCGGCGACGAGCCGCTGTGGCTGGGGTCGATCAAGTCGAACATCGGCCACACCCAGGCGGCGGCCGGTGTGGCAGGCGTCATCAAGATGGTCCAGGCGATGCGGCACGGCGTCCTGCCGAGGACGCTGCACGTCGACGAGCCGACGCCGCAGGTGGACTGGGCGGCGGGCGAGGTCCGGCTGCTCACCGAGGCACGGGAGTGGCCGCGCGGCGACCGACCGCGCCGCGCGGGCGTGTCCTCCTTCGGCATCAGCGGCACCAACGCCCACGCCATCATCGAAGAAGCCCCGCCGATCGAGGAAAGGCCCGCGGAGCGGCGGGAGTTGCCGGTCGTCCCGCTGGTGGTGTCGGCCCGGACCCGGGCGGCGCTGGACGCCCAGCTCGACCGGATGACCTCCGTGGGGCAGGACGCGCTGGACGTGGCGTACTCGGCAGCGACGGGCCGGGCCGTGCTGGAGCACCGCGCGGTACGGATCGGGCCGTCCGAGACCGTCATCGGCTCCGTCACCGAAGGCAGGCTGGCGTTCCTGTTCACCGGGCAGGGCAGCCAGCGGGTGGGGATGGGCCGGGAGCTGTACGACACGTTCCCCGTGTTCGCGGCGGCGTTCGACGAGGTGTGCGACGCGCTCGACATGCCGTTGCGCGAGGTGATGTGGGGCGACGAAGTTGCCCTGGACCGCACCGAGTTCACCCAGCCCGCCGTCTTCGCGCTCGAAGTGGCGCTGTTCCGGCTGGTGGAGTCGTGGGGCATCACACCGGACGTGCTGACCGGGCACTCCATCGGCGAGGTGGCGGCGGCGCATGTGGCCGGGGTGTTCGGCCTCGCCGACGCGGCCCGGCTGATCACCGCGCGCGGACAGCTGATGCAGGCCCTGCCGCCCGGTGGCGCGATGGTGGCCATCCAGGCCACCGAAGAGGAGGTCACCCCGCTGCTCGGCGAACGGGTGGGGCTCGCGGCCGTCAACGGCCCGGCGGCCGTGGTCGTCTCCGGTGCCGAGGATGCCGTGACCGCGCTCGCGGAGCGGTTCGGTGACCGCAGGACGGCCCGGCTGAAGGTCTCGCACGCGTTCCACTCACCGCTGATGGACCCCATGCTGGAGGACTTCCGGGAGGTCGCCGAGAGCGTCACGTACCACGAACCGGCCCTCCGGCTCACGAAGGACATGGCGTCGGCGGAGTACTGGGTGCGGCATGTGCGGGACACCGTGCGGTTCGCCGACGATGTGCGCGTCCTGCGGGACGAAGGCGTCACCCGGTTCCTGGAGATCGGCCCGGACGCCGTACTGACCGCGATGGCCCAACAGACCGCCGAGGGCACGATGGCGGCCGCGCTGCGCCGCGACCATCCCGAGACGGAAAGCCTGTTCACCGCGGTCGGGCGGCTGTTCACCGCCGGAGTCCGCGTCGGCTGGGAGGCCATTCTCGGCGGCCGCGGGGCACGGCGCGTCGATCTGCCGACCTACCCCTTCCAGCGGCAGTCGTACTGGCTGGAGTCGGGGCGCGGACCGGAGGCGTCGGACCATCCGCTGCTGGACGCGGCGGTCGGGGTCGCGGGCACGGATCAGACCGTGCTGACCGGGCGGCTCTCGCCCGGCACACAGCCCTGGCTCGCCGACCATGTCGTCGGCGGCGGGCTCCTCTTCCCCGGTACGGGCTTCGTCGAGCTGGCCGTCCGCGCGGGCGACGAAGTGGGATGCGGCCGGATCGAGGAGCTGACGATCGAGGCGCCCCTGGTCCTCGCGGAGCGCGGCGCCGTGGCCCTTCAGGTGCTGGTCGGGCCGGACGACGGCTCCGGCCACCGACCGGTCGAGGTGTACTCGCGCGGTGAGGACGAGATCCATCAGCCCTGGGCCCGCCACGCCGCCGGAACACTGGCCCCGGCCACCGGCGACGGCGCGCGGGAGAGGGCGCAGTGGCCGCCGCCCGGGGTGGAGCCCGTGGACGTGGCGGGCCTGTACGAGGCGCTCGCGGACGCCGGAGTGGCGTACGGGCCGGCCTTCCAGGGGCTGAAGGCCGCCTGGCGGCGCGGCGACGAGGTGTTCGCCGAGGTCGTGCTGCCCGGCGCGGCGGACCGGTTCGGGCTGCACCCGGCGCTGCTGGACGCGGCGCTGCACACGATCCCGCTGCTCTCGGCCGACGACCGTGTCGTCCTCCCCTTCGCCTGGACGGGCGTGGAACTGCACGCCTCCGGCGCCGATGTGCTCCGCGTACGGGTCGCGTCATCCGGTCAGGACCAGGTCACCCTGGACGCCGTGGACGGCACGGGCCGACCCGTCATCTCCGTGAACTCCCTGACGCTGCGGCCGATGGCGACACCGTCCCTCGCCCGCGTCGACTCGCTGTTCCAGGTGGAATGGACACCCGTGGCGGCGGCCACCCAGAGCCATGGTGACATCACGGTGTGGCGGGCCGAGGGCGATGATGTCCGGTCCACGCTGCAATCCGCCCTGACGGCGCTCCAGTCGGAGACCGGCACCCTGGCGGTCCTCACCCGCGGTGCGGTGTCGGTGGCCGGTGAGGACGTCACCGACCTGGCCGGTGCGGCGGTGTGGGGCCTCGTGCGCAGCGCCCAGTCGGAGGATCCGGGGCGGTTCGTCCTGATCGACGTGGGCGGTGCGGAGTACGAGACGGACATCGCGCTCGCGCTGGCGGCGGGAGAGCCGCAGGTGGCGGTCCGGGACGGAAAGGTCTACGTGCCGCGGCTGCGGGCCGCCTCGGTGACGGAGTCCGAACCGTCGTCCGTCTTCGGCGACGCGGTGCTGGTCACGGGCGCGTCGGGGGCGCTGGGCGGCCTGGTGGCGCGTCATCTGGTGACCGTGCACGGCGTGCGGCGGTTGCTGCTCACCAGCCGCCGCGGGATGGACGCACCGGGCGCCGCCGAGCTGGTGGCGGAGCTGACCGGGCTGGGCACCGAGGTGGAAGTGGCCGCGTGTGACGTGGCCGACCGCGAGGCGCTGGCGGCGCTGCTGGCGGGCCGGGAGCTCTCGGGCGTCGTCCATGCGGCGGGTGTGCTGGACGACGGGGTGATCGCGTCGCTGACGCCGGAGCGGATGGACCGGGTGCTGGGTCCGAAGGCGGACGCGGCGCTGCATCTGCACGAGCTGACGCGCGCGATGGAGCTGAGCGCGTTCGTCCTGTTCTCCTCGGCGGCGGGTGCGATCGGCTCGCCCGGGCAGGGCAACTACGCGGCGGCCAACGCGTTCCTCGACGCCCTGGCCGTCCACCGCCGCGCCCAGGGCCTGCCCGCCCAGTCCCTGGCCTGGGGCCTGTGGGCGACCGACGCCGGTATGGCCGGGGAGCTGGCGGACCACGACCGGCAGCGGATCGTCCGTACGGGGCTGACGGGGCTGTCGCCCGCCGAAGGGCTGAAGCTCTTCGACACGGCCGCCGCACTCGCCGCCCCCGTCCTGGTCCCCATGAGCCTGGACACCAGGGCGCTGAACGCGGCCGAGGCGCCCCCGATGCTGCGCGGCCTGGTACGCGGCTCCGCGCGGCGTGCCGTGTCGGCGCGCCACGACGAGGGCAGGGCCGCGGCGCTGCGGCAGCGGCTCGCCGCACTGCCCGCCGACGAGCGGTACGACGAGCTGCTCACCCTCGTCCGTACCCATGCGGCGGCCGTGCTGGGGCACGCGGGCCCGGAGGCCATCGAACCCGAGCGGGCCTTCGGCGACCTCGGATTCGACTCGCTGGGCGCGGTCGAATTCCGCAACGCCGTCAACGCCGCCACCGGGCTGCGGCTGCCCCCCACCCTGATCTTCGACTACCCCAACGCCAAGGTGCTGGCCGAACACCTCGCCACGGAACTGGCGCCCGCCCCCGCCGACGGTGACACCGGCGCCGACGAGGAAACCGTCCGCCGCCTGCTCGCCTCGATCCCGCTCACCCGGCTGCACGACGCGGGGCTGATGGACACCCTGCTCGAACTCGCCGGTGCCGCCGCCCCCGCCACGGCCGCGCCCGGGGCGGAGCAGCAGGACGCGATCGACGCGATGGACACCGAAACCCTCATCAGCATGGCGCTCCAGGACACCGCCCTGACCGCCCTCGACGACGACGCGACGCGGGAAGCCTGAGGACACGATGGCCGACACCGACCACAAACTCGTGGCGGCGCTGCGCGCGTCGCTCAAGGAGACCGAGAGTCTGCGCGCCCGCAACCGCGCCCTCCAGGCCGCCTCCCGCGAACCCATCGCGATCGTGGCGATGAGCTGCCGCTACCCCGGCGCGGCCTCGCCCGAGGAGCTGTGGCGGCTGGTCGCCGACGGGACGGACGCCGTCTCACGGTTTCCCACCGACCGCGGCTGGGACGAGACGGCCATCTACGACCCCGAGCCCGGACACCCCGGCAAGACGTACAGCCGGGAAGGGGCGTTCCTGTACGACGCCGCCGAGTTCGACCCCGAGTTCTTCGGGATCGCGCCGAACGAGGCGATGGTCATGGACCCGCAGCAGCGGTTGCTGCTGGAGGCGTCGTGGGAGGTGCTGGAGCGGGCGGGGATCGACCCGACGACGCTCAAGGGCAGCCCGACCGGTGTGTTCGCCGGGATGATGTACCACGACTACACCTACAACAGCAGTACGGGCGCCATCGCCTCCGGCCGCGTCGCCTACGCCCTCGGACTGGAGGGCCCGGCCGTCACCGTCGACACCGCGTGCTCGTCCTCGCTGGTCGCCCTGCACTGGGCGGTCCGGGCGCTGCGGTCGGGCGAGTGCTCGCTCGCGCTCGCGGGCGGTGTCACGGTGATGGCGACGCCCGAGACGTTCATCGAGTTCAGCCATCAGCGCGGGCTGGCGCCCGACGGCCGCTGCAAGTCGTACGCGGTAGCCGCCGATGGCACCGGCTGGGGCGAGGGCGTGGGCATGCTGCTGGTCGAGCGGCTGTCGGACGCGCGCCGCAACGGCCACCCGGTGCTGGCGGTGGTACGGGGGAGCGCCCTCAACCAGGACGGCGCCAGCAACGGCCTGACCGCCCCCAACGGCCCCTCCCAGCAACGTGTGATCAAGCAGGCCCTGGCCCACGCCCGGATATCCGCCGACCAGGTCGATCTGATCGAGGGGCACGGCACGGGCACGACGCTCGGCGACCCGATCGAGGCGCAGGCGCTGCTCGCCACGTACGGCCGGGACCGCCCGGACGACCGCCCGCTGTGGCTCGGCTCGATCAAGTCCAACATCGGCCACACCCAGGCCGCGGCGGGCGTGGCGGGCATCATCAAGGTCGTCCAGGCGATGCGGCACGGCGTCATGCCGAGGACGCTGCACGTGGACGAGCCGACACCGCAGGTGGACTGGGCCGCGGGCGAGGTCCGGCTGCTCACCGAGGCACGGGAGTGGCCGGACGAGGGGCGTCCGCGCCGTGCGGGTGTGTCCTCCTTCGGCATCAGCGGGACGAACGCCCACGTCATCATCGAGGAGGCGCCGCCCGTCGAGGCCGAGGACGAGGCGGCGGCTCCGGCCGCGGCGGGGCCCGTCCTGTGGACGCTGTCCGCCAGGAGCCCGGAGGCGCTGCGGGCCCAGGCCGAACGCCTCCACTCCCACCTGGGCGAACGACCGGACCTGGCTTCCGAGGACGTGGCGTTCTCGCTGGCCACCGGCCGCGCGGCCCTCGAACACCGGGCGGCGATCGTCGCCGACGACCGTACGGACCGTACGGACCTGCTCGCGGGCCTCACCGCCCTGGCCCAGGGATCCCCGTCGCCCTCCCTCGTCACCGGCAGGGCCCGCGAGGGCAAGGTGGCGTTCCTGTTCACCGGGCAGGGCAGTCAACGCCTCGGAATGGGACGGGAGTTGTATGCCACCTTCCCGGTCTTCGCGGCGGCGTTCGATGCGGTGTGCGAGGCGTCCGGGCTGCCGCTGAAGGAGGTGATGTGGGGCGATGACGAGGAGGCGTTGCACCGCACGGAGTTCACCCAGCCCGCGATCTTCGCCGTGGAAGTGGCGCTGTACCGGCTGGTGGAGTCCTGGGGGCTTCGCCCGGACTTCCTCGTCGGCCACTCGATCGGGGAGCTGGCGGCGGCCCATGTCGCGGGTGTGCTGAGCCTGGAGGACGCCGCGCGGTTGATCACGGCCCGGGGACGGCTGATGGGCGCGTTGCCGCCCGGCGGCGCCATGGTGGCGATCCAGGCCACGGAGGAGGAAGTCGCGCCGCTGCTGGACGGCGAGGTGGGGATCGCTGCGGTGAACGGACCGTCGTCGGTGGTGGTGTCCGGTGCCGAGGATGCGGTGGCGGCGGTGGCCGGGCGGTTCACGGACCGTAAGACGAGTCGCCTGTCCGTCTCGCATGCGTTCCATTCGCCGTTGATGGACCCGATGCTGGATGACTTCCGCAAGGTGGCCGAGGCCGTCACCTACGGTCGGCCGGCCATCCGTCTGACGAAGGACATGACGTCGGCGGAGTACTGGGTGCGCCATGTGCGGGACGCGGTGCGGTTCGCCGATGATGTGCGCCGTCTGGAGAGCGAGGGCGTGACCCGGTTCCTGGAGATCGGGCCGGACGGCATCCTCACGGCCATGGCCCGGCAGACGGTGCCGGACGCCACGACGGCGGCCGCCCTGCGCCGCGACCGCCCCGAGGCCGTAACGCTGCTGACAGCGATCGCACAACTGCACACCACGGGCGCCTCTCCCGACTGGACGGCCCTCTTCGCGGGACGGGGAGCACACCGCGTCGACCTGCCCACCTACGCCTTCCAGCGCAGCCGTTACTGGCTGTCGGCGCCGGTGGCCGGGGAGGGCGGAAACGCGGTGTCCCTGGGCCTCACCACGCTCGACCACCCCCTGCTGACCGCAGAAGTCGCGGTCCCGGGCTCCGGGACCGTGGTGTTCACGGGGCGGCTGTCGACGGACACCCAGCCCTGGCTGGCCGACCACGCGGTGCTCGGTACGACGCTGCTGCCCGGGACCGCATACGTCGACATGGCTATACGCGCGGGCGACCAGGTCGGCTGCCGCGTCCTCGAAGAGCTGACCCTGCACGAGCCCCTGGCCCTGCCCGAGGGCGGCGGTGTGCGGCTGCGGCTGACCGTCGGCGAACCGGCCGACGACACGGGACGACGCCCCCTCACCCTCCACGCGCAGGCCGAGGACACCGACGACGCGGAGGCGGCCTGGACCCTGCACGCGGAGGGTGTGCTGACGCCCGAGGACACCGCCGCGCCGCCGCCTTCCGACCTGACGCAGTGGCCGCCGCCCGAGGCGGCGAGGATCGCCACCGACGACGCGTACGAGCGTTTCCACGACATCGGCTTCGCCTACGGCCCGGCGTTCCAGGGGCTCAAGGCGGCCTGGCGCGTCGGCGACGAGACCTTCGCCGAAGTGGCGCTCGGCGACACGGTGGGCGCCGGGCGTTTCGTGCTGCATCCGGCCCTGCTGGATTCCGCGCTGCACGCGGTGCTGCTCGGCACGGGCGAGGACGACGCCACGGCGTTGCCGTTCGCCTGGAAGGGGGTCCGGCTGCACGCCTCCGGCGCCACGGCCGCGCGCGTCCGGCTCACACCCAAGGGCGAGGGCGCGACGGAGGTACGGATCGCCGACGCCCAGGGGCGGCCCGTGGCGTCCGTGGAGTCGCTGATCGCGCGGGAGGTGTCGGCCGAGCAGCTCGCACCGGCACCCACCCGGCCCGGCGACTCCCTCTTCCACGTGGCGTGGACACCCGCCTCCGCCCCCACCGCCGGAACGGACTGGACGGTGGTCGCCGACTTGGCGGAACTCACCGACCCGGTGCCCGCCACGGTCGCGTGGACGCTCCCCGGCGGCACGGGCGACCTCGCCGACGACGTCAGAACGGTCACCGGCGACACCCTCCGGGCCCTTCAGACCTGGCTCGCGGACGAACGGTTCGCCGACCGCAGGCTCATGGTGGTCACCCGCGGCGACCACCTCGCCCACGCGGCCGCCCGGGGGCTGGTCCGCGCCGCCCACGCGGAGGACCCGGAGCGCTTCGCGCTGCTCGACACGGACGGCCACGGTGACCCGGAGACCATCGGCCTTGCCATCGCGTCCGGCGAGCCGGAACTGCGCCTCCAGGACGCCGCACTCCTCGTACCCCGCCTGGCGCGCACCCCCGCGGACCCGGAACACCCACCCGCCTGGGACCGGCTCGGTACCGTGCTGATCACCGGCGGTACGGGCGGCCTCGGCGCTCTCGTCGCCCGCCATCTGGTGGCCGAGCACGGCGTCCGCGACCTGCTGCTGACCAGCCGTCGCGGCATGGACGCCGAGGGCGCGGCCGACCTGCGACAGGAGCTGACCGGGCTCGGCGCGACGGTCGAGATCGCGGCCTGCGACGTGGCGGACCGGGCCGCGCTGAAGGCGCTGCTCGCCGATCGCCGGCTCGGCGCCGTCGTCCACACCGCCGGGGTGCTGGCCGACGGCCTGATCGCCAACCTGACGCCGCACAGCCTCGACCAGGTGCTGCGTCCCAAGGTGGACGGCGCGCTCAACCTGCACGACCTCACCCGCGGCCACGACCTGGGCGCCTTCGTGCTGTTCTCGTCGTCGGCGGGTGTGCTCGGCGCCCCCGGCCAGGGCAACTACGCCGCCGCCAACACCTTCCTCGACGCGCTCGCCCACCACCGTCACGCCGAAGGACTGCCCGCGCAATCCCTCGCCTGGGGGCTGTGGGCGGACACCGGTGGCATGGCGGGCGGCCTGAGCGAGGCCGACCTCCGGCGACTGCGCCGCCAGGGCATGCCCGCGCTGTCGGCGGTCGACGGACTCGCGCTGTTCGACGCCGCGTCCGCCCGTACCGAGCCGGTGCTGGTGCCGATGGGGCTGGAGCTGCGGGCGCTGAGCGGCGGAAGCGGTGGCGAACTCCCCGCACTGCTGCGCGGGTTGGTCCCGGCCACGCGGCGCCGTACGGCGGCCGCCGATCCCGCGGTGCTGCGGCGCGAGCTGGCGGCGCTGCCCGCCGAACGGCGGGAGGGAGCGCTGCGCGATCTGGTGCTGGGCCTGGCCGCCACCCTGCTCGGACACAGCGGCCCCGAGGCGGTCGACCCCGAACGCGACTTCCTGGAGTCCGGGTTCGACTCGCTCACCGCGATGGAGCTGCGCACCGCGCTGAACGCGGCCACCGGGCTGAAACTGCCCGCGATGGCGGTGTTCGACAGCAAGAACCCGTCCCTGCTGGCCCGTCTCCTCGCCGACGAGCTGGCCGGGCTCCCCGCCACCGAGCCGCAACCGCAGACAGAGCAGGAGGCGGAGACGACGGACGAGAGCGTCACCGACCTGTTCCGGCGGGCCGTCCACGCCGGTGACACCTCCGGCGCGCTGGCGCTGATGTCGGCGGTCGCGGCGCTGCGGCCCCGCTTCGCCACGCCCGGCGACTTCGGCCGCGTCCCGAAGGCGGTGCGGCTGGCCGACGGTCCGCGCCGTACCCGGCTGATCTGCCTGGCCACACCCATGGCGGCGGGCGGTGTGCACCAGCACGCCCGGCTGGGCGCGGAATTCCGGGACGTCCGCCACGTGTCGGCCCTTCCGCTCCCCGGATTCGCCCGGGGCGAGCCACTGCCCGGTTCGGCCGAGGCGCTGTCGCGGGTCCTGGCCGACGCCGTGCTGGAGGCGGCCGAGGGCGAGCCGTTCGCCCTGCTCGGCTACTCCTCCGGCGGCATCATCGGCCACGTCCTCGCCCGGCACCTGGAGGAGGTGGCGGAGGTCCCGCCCGCCGGGCTGGTCCTCATCGACACCTTCCGCGTCGACGACACGGCGATGAAGTTCGGCTTCGACCAGCTCATGCGGGAGGTGCTGGCAATGGAGTCGGCCTACGGACCGTACGATGCGGCGCGGCTTTCGGCGATGCCGTACTACTTCGGGGTGCTGGGCGACTTCGCCCCCGTGACCCTGGCCGCGCCGACCCTGTTCGTCCAGGCGGAGCAGCCGTTCGTGGAACCGCCCGAGGGCGTCGACCCGGCCGAGATGAGGGCCCGGCCCTGGGACCCGGACCACACGCTGCGCACCGTGCCGGGCGACCACTTCTCGCTCGGGCAGGAGCACGCCCCGACGACCGCCCGGACCATCGACGAGTGGCTGACGACGCTCGACTGAGCCGCGACCGACGTACACGTTCCCCCGGGGATATCCACGCCGCGCACGGGCGACGCGGAACCCCGCTGCTGAGCAGGACCCGAACCGAGGTGGTTTGAGACATGGCGCCCACGCCAACGGCCAAAGGAACCGTCCCCTTCCGGGAGTACCGCACCTGGTACCGCGTCACCGGCCAGCCGGGATCGGGCCGCCCGGCCCTCGTCGTCGTCCACGGCGGCCCCGGGTCCACGCACGACTACCTGATCCGGCTGGCCGCCTTCGCCGAACACGGCTGGCCCGTGGTGCACTACGACCAGCTCGGGAACGGCGGCTCCACCCATCTGCCGGACGCCGACCCCGGCTTCTGGACCCCTCAGCTCTTCCGCGACGAGCTGGACAACCTCCTGCACCGACTCGGCATCGCCGACGACTACATCCTGTTCGGGCAGTCGTGGGGCGGGATGCTCGCCGCCTGGCACGCCTCGACCCGGCCCGCCGGGCTGCGCGGCCTGGTCGTCGCCAACGCCCCCGCCTCCTACCCGCTGTGGCTGTCGGAGATGGATGTGCTGCGCGCCCAGCTGCCACCCGGCGTGGACGCCACGCTGCGGCGCCACGAGGCCGCGGGCACCACGGACAGCGACGAGTACCTGGAGGCGATGCTGGTCTTCTACAGCCGCCACGTCTGCCGCCTCGACCCGTGGCCCGGCGAACTCATGGCCTCCTACCTGGAGGCCGTGACCGACCCGACGGTCTACCGCACCATGAACGGGCCCAACGAGTTCCACGTCATCGGCAGCCTCCGCGACTGGTCGGTGATCGACCACCTGCCCCGCATCGACGTGCCCACCCTGGTCGTCTCCGGCCGCCACGACGAGGCCACTCCGGTCACCGTGCGCCCCTACCAGGACCTCATTCCGAACGCCCGCTGGGAGATCTTCGAAGACTCCAGCCACGCCCCGCACCTCGAGGAACCGGAACGCTTCACCGAGGTGCTCGGCACATTCCTTGACACGGTCGGCGCGCCCGGCACGCGGACCACGACGGTGAGCGGAGGCTGAGACGACGGTGGATGCCAACGTCGAGGAGATCGTCGAGGCGCTGCGCGGCTCGCTCGTCGAGAACGAGCGGCTGCGGCGGGACAACGAGAGCCTGCGCGCCGCCGCGAGTGTCGCGACGGAACCCGTCGCGATCATCGGCATGGCCTGCCGCTTCCCCGGTGGCGTCGCCTCCCCGGAGGAGCTGTGGGCGCTGGTCGCCGAGGGCCGCGACGCCATCGGCCCGTTCCCCGGCGACCGTGGCTGGGACCTGAGCACCCTGTACGACCCGGAGCCCGGAAAGCCCGGCAAGAGCTACGTACGCCATGGCGGTTTCCTGTACGACGCCGCCGACTTCGACCCCGAGTTCTTCGGCATCAGCCCGCGCGAGGCCCTCACCATGGACCCCCAGCAACGGCTGCTGCTGGAGATCACCTGGGAGGCGGTGGAACGGGCGGGCCTGGACCCGGCGTCGCTGCGCGGCAGCCGCACCGGTGTCTTCGCCGGTGCCATGTACCACGACTACGGCATCACCAGCAGCGACGGCAGCCTGGTGTCCGGACGCGTCGCCTACACCCTCGGCTTCGAGGGCCCGGCGGTCACCGTCGACACCGCCTGCTCCTCGTCGCTGGTGGCGTTGCAGTGGGCGGCGCAGGCCCTGCGTACGGGGGAGTGCACCCTGGCGCTGGCCGGGGGCGTCAGCGTGATGGCCACGCCCGAGACGTTCATCGAGTTCAGCGAGCAGCGCGGGCTTTCGCCCGACGGCCGCTGCCGCTCGTTCGCCGCCTCCGCCGACGGCACCGGCTGGGGCGAGGGCGCGGGCGTCCTGCTGCTGGAGAAGCTGTCCGACGCCCGCCGCCACGGCCACCCCGTGCTGGCCGTGGTGCGCGGCTCGGCGGTCAACCAGGACGGCGCGTCCAACGGCTTCAGCGCGCCCAACGGCCCGTCCCAGCGCCGTGTGATCAAGCAGGCGCTGGCCGCTGCCGGGCTGACGCCCGCCGACGTCGACGCCATGGAGGGGCACGGCACCGGGACCTCGCTCGGCGACCCGATCGAGGCGCAGGCGCTGCTCGCCACGTACGGCCGGGACCGCTCGGAGGACCGCCCACTCTGGCTCGGCTCGATCAAGTCGAACATCGGTCACTCCCAGGCCGCCGCGGGCGTCGCGGGCGTCATCAAGATGGTCGAGGCCATCCGGCACGGCACCCTGCCGAAGACCCTGCACATCGATGCGGCGACACCGGAGGTGGACTGGGACGCCGGGAACGTACGCCTCCTCACCGAGGCCCGCGCCTGGCCCGACACCGGCCGTCCGCGCCGCGCCGCGATCTCCTCTTTCGGAGTCAGCGGCACCAATGCCCACGTGATCATCGAGCAGGCGGACACCGGCCCCGTGTCCGAGCCCCTGCCCGCCGAGCGGCCCTCGACCCCGGGCGTGCCCGTGCCGCTGCCCCTGTCAGCCCACACCACGGCCGCCCTGCGCGCCCAGGCCCGGCACGTGGCCGACCATCTGCGGAACACACCCGGCCTCGACCCCGTGGACCTGGGCTTCTCCCTCGCCACCAGCCGTGCCGCACTCGCACGCCGCACTGTCGTGGTCGGCCGCGACCGCGAAGAGATCCTCGGCGCGCTGACCGCACTGGCGGACGACGCGGACGACACAGCCCTCGGTGGCGTCGCCCGGTCCACCGGGCTGACCGCCTTCCTGTTCACCGGACAGGGCAGTCAGCGCCTCGGCATGGGCCGGGAGCTGCACGCCGCGTTCCCCGTCTTCGCCCGCGCCTTCGACGAGGTGTGCGCCGCGCTCGACCCGGCGGTGCGCGAGGTGATGTGGGGCGACGAGGAGGCGCTGCACCGTACGGAGTTCACCCAGCCCGCCGTCTTCGCTCTCGAAGTGGCACTGTTCCGGCTGCTGGAATCGTGGGGCGTACGGCCCGACTTCGTCGCCGGCCACTCGATCGGCGAGCTGGCCGCCGCCCATGTGGCCGGGGTGTTCTCCCTCGCCGACGCGGCCCGGCTCATCACCGCGCGGGCCCGGCTGATGGGGGCGCTGCCGCCCGGCGGCGCGATGGTGGCCGTGGAAGCGACACCGGACGAGGTGGCGCCGTACCTGACCGAGCGGGTGGACCTCGCCGCCGTCAACGGCCCCACCTCCGTGGTGCTCTCCGGCACCGAGGACGGCGTCACGGCGGTCCTCGAACGGCTTGGTAAGCGCAGGACGAGGCGCCTGACGGTTTCGCACGCCTTCCACTCGCCCCTGATGGACCCGATGCTGGACGCATTCCGCCGCGTCGCCGAGACCATCGCCTACGCCGAGCCGCGCATCCCCGTCATGACGGACGGCGAGGTGGCCACCGCCGAGTACTGGGTGCGACACGTCCGGGACACGGTCCGGTTCGCGGACGCGGTGTCCCGGCTGGAGGCCGAAGGCGTCACCCGGTACGTGGAGGTGGGACCCGACGGCGTGCTGACCGCCATGGCCCGGCAGTGCCTCACCACCTCCGCCGACACCGCCGTGCTCGTCCCGGCGCTGCGCCGCCGCGACCCCGAGCCCGTCGCCGTCCTCACCGCCCTCGGCCACCTGCACAGCGCGGGCCTGCGCGTCGACTGGGCAGGCGTGTTCGACGGACGGGGCGCCCGGCGCGTCGACCTGCCCACCTACCCCTTCCGGCGCGCCCGCTACTGGCTCGACAAGAGCGGCCGGGGCGGCGACGTCACCTCCGCGGGCCTCGACCGGCCCGACCACCCGCTGCTCGGCGCGATGGTGCGGCTGCCCGGCTCGGACGGTGTGGTGTTCACCGGACGGCTGGCCACCGGAGCCCACCCCTGGCTGTCCGACCACACCGTGCTCGGCTCCGTGCTGCTGCCCGGCACCGCGTACGTGGAACTGGCCGTACGGGCCGGCGACCAGGTGGGATGCGGCCGCGTCGAGGAACTCACCCTGGGCGCGCCCCTGATCCTGCCCGAACACGGCGGCGTCCACCTCCAGGTCGCCGTCGACGCGCCCGACGCGTCCGGCCGCCGCCCGGTGGCCGTGTACTCCCGTGCCGACGACGCCCCGATCGACCGCGAATGGATCCAGCACGCCGAAGGGATCCTGGCCCCCGACGCCGGTGAACCGTCCGCCGACCTCGCCACGTGGCCCCCGCGCGACGCCGAACCCCTCGCCGCCGAAGGGCTCTACGAACGGCTGGACTACGGTCCCGCGTTCCAGGGGCTGCGCACGGCATGGCGACGCGGCGACGACGTGTTCGCTGACATCGCCCTCCCGGCCGGTGTCGACGCCGGACGCTTCGGCCTCCATCCCGCCCTGTTCGACTCGGCGTTGCACGCGCTCGACCTGGCGGCGGACGACGGTGCGACGGTCCTGCCGTTCTCCTGGTCGGACGTCACCCTGCACACCGAAGGCGCCACCGCCGCCCGGGTCCGCCTGTGCGTCCGGGGCGACGACACCGTGTCGCTGGAGCTGGCCGACGCCCTGGGACGGCCCGTCGCCTCGGTCGGCTCGCTGACGCTGCGTCCCGTCACCGCCGACGGGCTCGCCCTGGCCTCGGCCAGGGTCGCGGACGCCCTCTTCCGCGTCGAGTGGGTCCCGGCCACCGGTGGGCGGGCGGTGGCCGACGATGCCGAGGTGGCCGTGCACCACTGCACGCCGACGACCGGGGACACGCCGTCCGCGGTGCGTGCGGCGGTCAATGGCGCGTTGGAAGCCGTACAGGCGGCGGCCGGTCGCGATGCCACCCTCGTCGTCATCACCAACGGCGCGATCGACGGCTCCGACCTCGGCCACGCCGCCGTCCGGGGACTGGTGGGCGCCGCCGCGAGCGAGAACCCCGGCCGCGTCGTCCTCGTGGACACGGACACCGAGACCGACTTCCGCTCCCTCCTGGAGATGGGCGAGCCCGAACTGAGCGTCCGGGGCGGCGAGGTCCGCGTACCGCGGCTGGTCAGGGTGCCGCTCGGCCCGGACACCCCCGCATGGGACCCGGAACGCACCGTCCTGATCACCGGCGGCACCGGCGCCCTCGGCGCCGCCGTCGCCCGCCACCTCGTCACCCGGCACGGGGTCCGGGGGCTGCTGCTGACCAGCCGCCGCGGCCCGGAGGCGCCGGGCGCGGCCGGGCTGATCGAGGAACTGACCGCGCTGGGCGCCGAGGCCGAGGTGGCGGCGTGCGACGTGGCCGACCGCGACGCCCTGGCCACGCTGCTCGACGGCCGGAGCATCGGCGGGGTCGTGCACACGGCGGGCGTGCTGGACGACGGCGTGATCCCCTCGCTGACGCCCGGCCGTGTCGACCACGTACTGCGCCCGAAGGCGGACGCGGCGTGGCATCTCCACGAACTCACCCGCGACATGGGGGTGACCGCGTTCGTGCTCTTCTCGTCCGTCGCCGGTGTCCTCGGCGCGCCCGGGCAGGGCAACTACGCGGCCGCCAACACGTTCCTGGACGCCCTCGCCGCCCACCGGCACGCCCACGGGCTCCCCGCGCTGTCGCTGGCCTGGGGCCCGTGGGCCGGTGACGGCATGGCGGACGGTCTCGACCAGGGGGGTCTGCGCGCCCTGGCCCCGGAAGAGGGCCTCGCGCTGCTCGATGCCGCCGCCGGTGTGCCGGAACCCGCGCTGGTGCCCGCCCGGTTCGACCCGGCGGCCTTCGACACGCCTCCGCCGCTCCTGCGCGGCCTCGTCCGCGGCCGGTCGCGCCGCGCCGCCGACACCGCCGACACCACGGCCTCCGCCACCGAGGCACTACGGCGGCGGCTGGCCGCGCTCACCGACGACGAACGCGCCGCCGAACTCCTCGGCCTCGTCCGCTCCCAGGCCGCCGCCGTCCTCCGCCTCGCCGGAGCCGAGGCCGTCGACCCCGAACGGGCCTTCCGCGACCTGGGGTTCGACTCCCTCACCGCGGTCGAGCTGCGCAACCTCCTGAGCGCCGCCACCGGGCTCCGGCTGCCCGCCACCCTCGTCTTCGACTACCCGACCCCCGGCGAGCTGGCCCGGCACCTCCTGGAGGAGCTGTCCGGCGCGGTGGAGAAGGCGGCGGTCGGGCCCGTGGTGACACGGGTGGACGACGAGCCGATCGCCATCGTCGGGATGGCGTGCCGTTATCCGGGCGGGGTGGATTCGCCCGAGGGGCTGTGGCGGCTGGTGGACGAGGGCGTGGACGCGATCTCGGAGTTTCCGGCCGACCGTGGCTGGGGCGTCGAGGACATCTACGACCCCGAGCCCGGCAAACCCGGCAAGACCTATGTGCGCGACGGCGGGTTCCTGCACGACGCGGCCGAGTTCGACGCGGACTTCTTCGGCATCAGCCCCCGCGAGGCCCGCGACATGGACCCGCAGCAGCGCTTGCTGCTCGAGGTGTCGTGGGAGGCGCTGGAGCGCGCCGGGATCGACCCGGGCACGTTGAAGGGCACCCCGACGGGTGTGTTCGCCGGGGTCATGTACCACGACTACTCCGGCGGGACCGGCGGCGGCAGCCTCGTCTCCGGGCGCGTCGCCTACACCCTCGGGCTCGAAGGCCCCGCGGTGACCGTGGACACGGCGTGCTCGTCGTCCCTGGTGGCGATGCACTGGGCGACCCAGGCACTGCGTTCCGGCGAATGCTCACTCGCCCTCGTCGGCGGCGTGACCGTGATGGGAACGCCGCAGTCGTTCATCGACTTCAGCGAGCAACGCGGGCTGGCGACGGACGGCCGCTGCAAGTCCTTCTCGTCCTCCACGGACGGCACCGGGTGGGGCGAGGGCGTGGGCATGCTGTTGGTCGAGCGGCTGTCGGACGCGCGCCGCAACGGCCACCCGGTGCTGGCGGTGGTACGGGGGAGTGCCCTCAACCAGGACGGCGCCAGCAACGGCATCTCGGCCCCGAACGGACCCTCCCAACAGCGCGTCATCCGCCAGGCGCTGGCGAACGCCGGCTTGTCGGCCGGTGATGTGGACGCGGTCGAGGCGCATGGCACGGGGACGACGCTGGGCGATCCGATCGAGGCGCAGGCGCTGCTGGCGACGTACGGACAGGATCGCGCGGAGCCGCTGTGGCTGGGGTCGATCAAGTCCAACATGGGCCACACCCAGGCGGCGGCCGGGGTGGCGGGCATCATCAAGATGGTGCAGGCGATGCGGCACGGTGTGCTGCCGAGAACGCTGCACGTGGCCGAGCCGACGCCGCAGGTGGACTGGTCGGCGGGCAACGTCCGGCTGCTGACCGAGCCGAGGGACTGGCCGCGCGGCGAGCGTCCGCGCCGCGCGGGCGTCTCGTCCTTCGGTATCAGCGGGACGAACGCCCATGTGATCGTGGAGGAAGCCCCGCCGGTCGAGGAGAAGCCCGAGGAGCGCCGTGAACTCCCGGTGGCGCCGATCGTGGTGTCGGCGAAGACGCACCACGCGCTCCAAGCCCAGATTCAGCGGATTCGTGCGTTCGCCGACGACCACGAGCAGCTTGATGTGGCGTTCTCGGCGGCGACGGGACGTGCGGCGTTTGAGCATCGTGCGGTGCTGGTGGGGTCGGAGACGATCAGCGATGTGGTGGCGAGCGGGGGCGGCAAGGTGGCGTTCCTGTTCACCGGTCAGGGCAGCCAACGCCTGGGGATGGGGCGGGAGTTGTATGACACCTTCCCTGTCTTCGCGGCGGCCTTTGACGCGGTGTGTGAGGCCTCGGGGTCGGCGCTGAAGGAGGTGATGTGGGGCGACGATGAAGCGGCGTTGCAGCGTACGGAGTTCACCCAGCCCGCGATTTTCGCCCTGGAAGTGGCCCTGTTCCGGTTGCTGGAGTCCTGGGGTATCCGCCCGGACCACCTGGCCGGTCACTCCATCGGCGAACTGGCCGCCGCCCATGTCGGGGGAGTGCTGAGCCTGGAGGACGCCGCGCGGTTGATCACGGCGCGAGGACAGCTGATGGGGGCGCTGCCACCCGGTGGGGCCATGGTGGCGATCCAGGCCACGGAGGAGGAAGTGGCGCCGCTGCTGGACGGTGCGGTGGGAATCGCCGCGGTCAACGGCCCGTCCTCGGTGGTGATTTCGGGCGCCGAGGACGCCGTGACGGCGGTCGTCGCCCACTTCGGCGATCGTAAGACGCGCCGCCTCTCCGTCTCGCACGCGTTCCACTCGCCCTTGATGGACCCGATGCTGGAGGACTTCCGCAAGGTCGCGGAGAGCGTGGAGTACCACGCCCCGGCCATCCGCCTGACGAAGGACATGGCGTCGGCGGAGTACTGGGTGCGGCATGTGCGCGATGCGGTGCGGTTCGCCGATGACGTGCGGGCGTTGCGGGACGAGGGGGTGACGCGGTTCCTGGAGGTGGGGCCGGATGGGGTGCTGACGGCGATGGCGCAGCAGTCCGTCGAGGGCACGATGGCGGCCACGCTGCGCCGGGACCGTCCCGAGGTGGAGGGCGTGTTCGCCGGGGTGGGGCGGTTGTTTGCGGTGGGTGTGCCGGTGGACTGGGCCGCGGTGTTCGCGGGGCGCGGTGCCCGGCGGGTGGAGTTGCCCACGTATCCCTTCCAGCGCACCCGCTACTGGCTGATCGAGCAGCCTACGGCTCTCGCCGGGGCCGACACGGTCGACCATCCGCTCCTGGGCGCGCGGGTCGTGCTGCCGGACACCGGTGGGGCGGTGTTCACCGGGCGGCTCTCCCTCGACTCCCACCCCTGGCTCGCCGACCACGATGTGCTGGGCACCCTGCTGCTGCCCGGCACCGGCCTGGTCGAACTCGCGTTGCAAGCCGCCCACCAGGTGGGGTGCGAGGCGATCGACGAGCTGACGCTCGCAGCGCCCCTCGTCGTCCCCGAAAAGGGCGGCGTGGCGGTGCGGGTCGTGGTGGGTGGCCCGGACGACTCCGGCGCGCGCACCCTCGAGATCTACTCGTCCCTCGATGACGAGACGTGGACCCGTAACGCGACCGGTGGCATCGTCCCGTCCGCCACGCCACCGTCGTCCGATCTGAGCGTCTGGCCACCGGCCGACGCGACGCCGCTTCCGGTGGACGGTGCCTATGCGGCCCTGCTCGCCCGCGGCTATGACTACGGTCCGGCCTTCCAGGGGCTCAGGGCGGCCTGGCGGCGCGGCGATGACGTCGTGTTCGCCGAGGTCGCGCTTCCGGAAGGGGCGGAGGCGGCCCGGTTCGGTGTGCATCCCGCGCTGCTGGACGCGGCGATGCACGTCGGGCTGATCGAGGACGAGGGGGCAGGGGCGCCGGAGCTGCCGTTCTCCTGGGGTGGCGTCTCGCTCCACCGGGCCGGTGCCTCGGCGCTGCGCGTCCGGCTGTCGCACCGGGACGGGGACGGCGGTACGGAGGTGCTGGTCGCCGACGAGACCGGGGCGCCCGTCCTCTCCGTGGCGAACCTGACGTCGAGGCCCGTGTCGGCCGGGCAACTGCGGGCGGGCGGCGACCACCGCGAGTCGCTGTTCGCCCTCACCTGGACGAAGGCGGCCGCCCCCAGCGCGCCGGAGACACCCGTCGAGGTGTACGAGGTCCCGCGGGCGGCGGGTGACGCACCCGAGGCCGTACGCGTGGTGCTGGGCGAGGTGCTGGCGCGCCTCCAGGAGTGGCTGGCCGACCACGGCAAGGACGAGGAGAAGCTCGCGGTCGTCACCCGTCGTGCGGTGCCGGTCGAGGGCGAGGTGGTCGACCTGGGCCAGGCACCCGTATGGGGTCTGGTCCGGGCGGCCGCGGCGGAGAACCCGGGCCGGTTCCTCCTTCTCGACCTCGATGAGGCGGACACCGTGCCACCCCTGGCCGACGCGCCCGAGATGGCGTTCCGGGACGGCGAACTGCTCGTCCCCGAGTTCGCCCGCGTGCCCGCCGCCGCGGTGGACGAGTCCCACGACCCGTGGGACCGGGCGTCCACGGTGCTGATCACGGGCGGGACCAGTGGCCTCGGAGCCCTGGTGGCCCGTCACCTGGTGACGGCACACGGCGTCAAGCGGCTCGTCCTCACCAGCCGCCGGGGCGAGAACGCGCCGGGCGCGCCGGAACTGCACGCCGAACTGACGGCCCACGGTGCGCACGTGGCCATCGAGGCGTGCGACGTGACCGATCGCGCCGCGCTCGCCACCGTGCTGGACCGGCATCCGGTCGACGCCGTCGTGCACGCGGCCGGTGTCGTGGACAACGGGCTGGTGCGAGGGCTGACCCCCGAGCGCATGGACACGGTCCTGCGACCCAAGGTGGACGGGGCCTGGAACCTGCACGAGCTGACGGCCGACCGCGACCTGTCGGCGTTCGTGCTGTTCTCCTCGCTCGCCGGGCTCGTGCTGGCCGCCGGGCAGGGCAACTACGCCGCGGCGAACGTGTTCCTGGACGCGCTCGCCCACCGTCGCCACCAGGCCGGACTGCCGGTGACCTCGCTGGCGTTCGGGCTGTGGGAGGCCGACACCGGGCTCGGCGAGCTGGCCGAGGCCGACCGGAAGCGCATGCTGCGCATGGGCCTGCCCGCCCTGTCGCAGGAAGAGGGACTGGCGCTGCTGGACGACGCGCTGCGTACGCGGGAGCCGCTGCTGGCCCCGTTCCACCTGGACATGTCCGCCCTGCGGACACGTCCCGCCGACCGGCTCCCGGGGATGCTGCGCGGCCTGGTGCCCACCGCGCGCCGCCGCGTCGGCCCGGGCCCG
>NZ_RIBZ01000099.1:0-6601 GCF_003721215.1 Streptomyces botrytidirepellens | reverse complement strand
AGCGCCTCCGCGAACACCGGATAGGCGTCATACAGCTCACGCCCCATCCCCAGCCGCTGGCTGCCCTGACCCGTGAACAGGAAGGCGAGCTTCCCGGCGACCGGCGAGCCCTGGACCACGCCCGGGGCCGGTTCACCGGCGGCCAGCGCCGTCAGGCCACGCAGGAAGCCCTCGCGGTCGCCCGCCACCAGCACCGCACGGTCCTCGAAGGCGGTGCGGCCGGTGGCCAGGGTGTAGCCGATGTCGGCGAGGTCGGTCTCGTCGGCGACGCTCAGCCGGTCACGCAGGCGGCGGGCCTGGTCGCGCAGCGCCCCCTGACCCATGGCCGACAGCGGCCACGGCAGCACACGGCCCGGGACGTCCGGCTCGGATATCTCGGCCGGGGCCTCGATCGGCGGAGCCTGCTCGATGATGGTGTGCGCGTTGGTGCCGCTGATGCCGAACGACGACACACCCGCCCGGCGCGGACGGCCGCCCGTCTCCGGCCACTCCCGCGCCTCCGTCAGCAGCGAGACCGCGCCATCGGCCCAATCGACGTTCGGGGACGGCGCGTCGACGTGGAGGGTCTGTGGCAGCACACCGTGCCGCATGGCCATCACCATCTTGATGATGCCCGCGACACCGGCCGCCGCCTGAGTGTGGCCGATGTTGGACTTGATGGAGCCCAGCCACAGCGGCTGGTCCCCGGACCGCTCGCGGCCGTACGTGGCGAGCAGCGCCTGCGCCTCGATCGGGTCGCCCAGCGTCGTCCCCGTACCGTGCGCCTCCACCGCGTCCACATCGCCGGCCGACAGACCCGCACCGGCCAGCGCCTGCCGGATGACGCGCTGCTGCGATGGACCGTTCGGCGCCGTCAGACCGTTCGACGCACCGTCCTGGTTGATCGCGCTGCCGCGCACGGTGGCGAGAACCGGGTGGCCGTTGCGACGGGCGTCCGACAGCCGCTCCACGAGCAGCATGCCCGCGCCCTCGGCCCAGCCCGTACCGTCCGCGCCCGCCGCGAACGACTTGCAGCGGCCGTCGGTGGCGAGGCCGCGCTGACGGCTGAAGTCCACGAACGTCTCGGGCGTGGCCATGATCGCCACACCGCCGGCGAGCGCCATGCTGCACTCCCCAGCGCGCAGCGCCTGGATCGCCCAGTGCAGCGCCACCAGCGAGGACGAGCACGCCGTGTCGACGGTGACGGCCGGGCCCTCAAGCCCGAAGGTGTAGGCGACCCGGCCGGAGGCGATGCTGCCCGCGTTGCCGGTGCCGACGTAGCCCTCGACGCCCTCCGGGATGCCGTCCAGGCCGGTGACGTAGTCGTGGTACATGACGCCCGCGAACACACCGGTGCGGCTGCCGCGCACGGTCGCCGGGTCGATGCCCGCGCGCTCGAACGCCTCCCACGACGTCTCCAGCAGCAACCGCTGCTGCGGGTCCATCGCCAGCGCCTCACGAGGCGAAATGCCGAAGAACGCCGGGTCGAAGTCGGCGGCGTCGTGGAGGAAGCCGCCCTCGCGGGTGTACGAGGTGCCCGCGTGGTCGGGGTCCGGGTGGTACAGGCCGTCCAGGTCCCAGCCGCGGTCGACGGGGAAGCCGGAGATGCCGTCGCCGCCCGCGGCGACGAGGTCCCACAGCTCCTCGGGCGTGCTCACACCGCCCGGGTAGCGGCAGCTCATGCCGACGATGACGATCGGGTCGTCGTCCACCGCCGACGCCGCGCCCGTGCCCCCGGTGGCGGCGGGTGCCACGGCGCTCTGCTCGGCCTCTTCGGCGCCGAGCAGTTCGTCCCGCAGATAACCGGCGAGGGCGGTCGGGGTCGGGTAGTCGAAGACGAGCGTGGCCGGGAGGCGCAGTCCGGTGACCGTCTTGAGGTCGTTGCGGAGTTCGACGGCGGTGAGCGAGTCGAAGCCCAGCTCCTTGAACGCCCGCCCGGGCTCGATCGCGTCGGCCCCGCCGTGCCCGAGCACCGCGGCGACCCGCCCGCACACCAACTCCAGTAGCTCACGGTCCTGTTCGGGCCGCGCGAGCCCGGCCAGCCGCCGTACGAGCGTGGAACCGTCGGCGGTGGCGGTGGCCACGGTGGCGGCCCGCCGCACCGGGGCCCGCACCAGGCCACGGAAGAGGGCCGGTACGGTGCCGGTCGCCGTGGCCTCGGTGCGCAGCCCGGCGTAGTCGAGCCGCATCGGGAACAGCACGGCGGCCGAGCCGTCGGCGTGTGCCGCGTCGAAGAGCGCGAGGCCCTCGTCGGCGGGTATCGGGGCGACGCCACCGCGCGCGATGCGCCGCAGGTCGACGTCGTCGAGCCCGCTGCCCATGCCCGCGCCGGACCACAGGCCCCAGCCCAGCGCGGTGGCCGGAAGCCCCTGGGCGGCACGGTGCTGGGCGAGGGCCTCCAGGAAGGAGTTGGCGGCGGCGTAACTCGCCTGCCCCGGCGCGCCGAACACGGCCGCGGCACCGGAGAACAGCACGAACGCCGACAGGTCGTGGTCGCTGGTCAGCTCGTGCAGGTTCAGCGCCGCGTCCACCTTGGGGCGCAGCACGCCCGCCACGCGCTCGGGCGTCAGCGAGCCGATGATCCCGTCGTCCAGGACACCCGCGGTGTGCACGACGGCGGTCAGCGGATGCTCGGCGGGGATCCCGGCCAGCGTCGCGGCGAGCGCTTCGCGGTCGGCCACGTCGCAGGCCGCCCAGGTCACGGCGGCACCGGCCGCCGTGAGGTCGGCGGTCAGCGCGTCGGCGCCCTCGGCGTCGGCGCCACCGCGGCTGACCAGCAGCAGGTGCCGTACTCCGTGGGCGGAGACGAGGTGGCGGGCGAAGAGGCCACCGAGGGTGCCGGAGGCGCCGGTGAGCAGCACGGTGCCGTGCGCGTCGAAGGACGGGCCACTCGTTTCCGTTGCGATCGGCGTACGGGACAGCCGCGGCGCGAGCGCCACGCCCCCGCGCAGCGCCACCTCGGGCTCGTCCAGGGCGAGCGCGGCGGACACCGTACGGTACGAGTCCTCTTCGCCGTCCACGTCGAGCAGCACCAGGCGGCCGGGGTTCTCCGACTGCGCGGAGCGGAACAGCCCGCGCACGGCGGCCTGCGGCAGCTGTGCGCCGCCCGTCCCCGGCTCGGTCTCCACCGCGCCCCGGGTCAGCAGCACGAGCCGCGCATCGGTGAACCGCTCGTCGGCCAGCCACGACTGGAGCAGGGCCAGCATGTCCTGGGTGGCGGAGTGCACGGCGGCCGCGTTGTCGCTTTCGGCGGCGGGGTCGGCGATGAACACCGTGTCGGGCGCGGGCGCCCCGGCGCCGACGGCCTGACGCAGCGCCGCCAGATCGCGGTACGCGGTGAGCCGCACCCCGGGCCCGAACGCGTCCTGCGGGAGGGACCCGGCGCCGAGCACCGCCCAGCTGCTCCCCGTGTCCCTGCCCGTCGCGGGCGCCGGAACCGCCGTCCAGTCCAGCCGGAACAGCGATTCGTGCAGCCCGCCCGACGCCGCGCGCACCTGGTCGGCGGAGGCGGCCCGCAGCGCCACGGACTCGACCGTGGCGACCGGTCGTCCCGTGCCGTCGGCCACCAGCAGCGAGACGGTGTCCCGCGACTGCTCGGTCACCCGCACCCGGAGCACATCGGCCCCGGCCGCGAGCAGTTGGACGCCGTTCCACGCGAACGGCAGCAGCGCGCCCTCGGCCGGCGCCGCCTCCCGGTCGGGGCTGTCGAGGCCGATGACGTGCAGCGCGGCGTCGAGCAGCGCGGGGTGCAACCCGAACCGTCCCGCTTCGGCGCCCGCCGTCAGGGCGGTGTCCTCGGGAAGCGCCACGTCGGCGTACAGGTCGTCGCCGAGCCGCCAGGCGCCCTTGAGCCCCTGGAACACCGGCCCGTATCCGAGTCCCGCCCCGGCCAGGTCCTCGTACAGCCCGTCGACCGCGATGGGCGTGGCGCCCTGCGGCGGCCACACGGCCAGCTCGTCGGGGGCGGCGGTCCGGCCGCCGACCGTCAGCACACCGGTGGCGTGGCGCGTCCACGGCTCGGTGCCGAGCGCGTCCTGCCTGCGCGAGTGGAGGCTGAAGGCGCGGGCGCCGGACTCGTCCGGCCCGTCCACGACGAGCTGCACCCGCACCCCGGTGTGCTCCGGCAGCACGAGCGGGGCTTCGAGGGTCAGTTCGTCCAGCCGCTCGCAGCCGACCTGGGCACCGGCGGCGCTCGCCAGCTCCACGAAGGCCGTACCGGGCAGCAGCACGGTGCCCATGACGGCGTGGTCGGCCAGCCACGGATGGGTGCGCGTGGACAGCACGCCGGTGAGCAGCAGGCCATCGGCATCCGCGAGCGCCACGGCGGCGCCCAGGAGCGGATGGTCGATGTCCCCGAGCCCGATCGACTCGGGGTCGCCCGCCGCCAGGACCGCGGCGCTGGGCCAGTAGCGCTGGCGCTGGAAGGGGTACGTCGGCAACTCGGCCGGATCGATGCGGGTGGCGGCTGCGCCGCCGAGGACGGCGTCCCAGTCCAGCGGTACGCCACGGACGTACGCACGGGCAACGGCGCTCGTCAGCGCGTCGGCCTCGGGACGGTCCTTGCGGCAGACGGAGACGAACGCCGCATCCTCACCGGACACGCACTCCTGGGCCATGGCGGTGAGGACACCGTCGGGGCCCAGCTCGATGTACGTCGTCACGCCCTGCGCTTCGAGGGTGCGGACACCATCGAGGAAGCGGACCGCTTCGCGGACGTGGCGCACCCAGAAGTCGGGCCTGGTGATCTCCTCGGCGGAGACGACATCACCGGTGAGGTTCGACACGATCGGGATGCGCGGCGCCTCGTACGAAAGCTCCTGCGCCACCTCGCGGAACGCGTCCAGCATCCCGTCCATGCGGGGCGAGTGGAACGCGTGGCTGACGGTGAGGCGCTTGGTCTTACGCCCTTGCGCCTCAAAGGACGCGGCGACCTCAACCACAGCGTCATCGTCACCCGCGATGACCACGGAGGTGGGCCCGTTGAGGGCGGCAATGCTCACCC
Organism: Streptomyces botrytidirepellens; assembly: GCF_003721215.1. Lineage (NCBI taxonomy): Bacteria > Bacillati > Actinomycetota > Actinomycetes > Kitasatosporales > Streptomycetaceae > Streptomyces > Streptomyces botrytidirepellens. The sequence continues at coordinate 1,620 of NZ_RIBZ01000099.1, read as the reverse complement.
GCCCACCGAGCAGCGGCGCCACCTCGTCCTCCGACGCCTGGACGGCGATCATCGCGCCACCGGCCGGAAGCTCCTGCATCAACCGCCCACGAGCAGCCACCAACCGGCACGCATCCGCCAGCGACAACACCCCCGCCACATGCGCGGCAGCCAACTCACCGATCGAATGCCCGGACAGGAAGTCCGGCGTCACACCCCACGCCTCGACCAGCCGGAACAGCGCCACCTCAACCGCGAACAACGCAGGCTGAGTGAACCCGGTCTGGTCCAGCGCCTCCGCGTCATCCCCGAACAGCACATCTCGCAGCGGCCGCTCAAGGTGCAGATCCAGATGCGCGCACACCTCGTCCAGCGCATCGGCGAACACCGGGTACGCGTCGTACAGCTCACGGCCCATCCCCAGCCGCTGGCTGCCCTGCCCCGTGAACAGGAACGCGACCTTGCCGTCCGCCACCGAGCCCTCGACCAGGCCCGCTGCGGACTCGCCCCGCGCCAGCGCGTCGAGCGTCCGCAGCAGCTCATCACGGTCGCTGACGGTCAGCACCGCGCGCCGCTCCAGGGCGGCGCGGCCGACGGCCAGGGCGTGGGCGACGGCGAGCGGCGCCGCATCGGGGCGCGTCTCGACGTAGGCGCGCAGCCGCGCGGCCTGCTCCCGCAGCGCCTCGGGGCTCTTGGCCGACAGAGCGAACGGCAACGTGTCCAGAGCGCGGGGCTCGGAAACCTCGGGCGACGGCGCCTCGATCGTCGGGGCCTGCTCGATGATGGTGTGCGCGTTGGTGCCGCTGATGCCGAACGAGGACACCGCGGCCCGGAGCGGACGGCCGGTCTCCGGCCATTCCCGCGTCTCGCTCAGCAGCGCGACCGCGCCCGAGGCCCAGTCCACGTGCGGCGACGGCGCGTCCACGTGGAGCGTCTGCGGCAGCACGCCATGCNCGGCGCGTCCACGTGGAGCGTCTGCGGCAGCACGCCATGCCGCATGGCGAGGACCATCTTCATCACGCCCGCGACACCGGCAGCCGCCTGCGTGTGCCCGATGTTGGACTTGATGGAACCCAGCCACAACGGCTGATCCTCGGGCCGCTCGCGACCGTACGTGGCGAGCAGCGCCTGCGCCTCGATCGGGTCGCCCAGCGTCGTCCCCGTACCGTGCGCCTCCACCGCATCCACATCGCCGGCCGACAGTCCGGCGCTGGCCAGCGCCTGCCGGATCACCCGCTGCTGCGACGGGCCGTTGGGCGCCGTCAAGCCGTTCGACGCACCGTCCTGGTTGACGGCCGAGCCGCGCACGGTGGCGAGGACCGGGTGGCCGTTGCGCCGCGCGTCCGACAGCCGCTCGACCAGCAGCATGCCGACGCCCTCGCCCCAGCCGGTCCCATCCGCACCAGCGGCGAACGCCTTGATACGACCGTCCGCCGCCAGCCCGCGCTGACGGCTGAAGTCGATGAAGTTCTCGGGGGTGGACATCACCGTGACGCCGCCCGCGAGCGCCATCGAGCATTCACCCTGACGCAGCGCCTGCACCGCCAGATGCAGCGCCACCAGCGACGACGAGCACGCCGTGTCGACCGTGACCGCCGGGCCCTCGAGCCCGAAGGTGTACGAGATCCGCCCGGACACCAC